>JARLGM010000077.1 GCA_031292755.1 Candidatus Sulfopaludibacter sp. | reverse complement strand
GGCGGTCGCGCTTCTGATACTCCACCACCGCCTGCAAAAGATCGGTGCGGGTGAAGTCCGGCCACAGCGTTTCGGTGACGTATAGCTCCGAATAGGCGATCTGCCAGAGCAGAAAATTGCTGATGCGCATTTCGCCGGACGTGCGGATCAGCAGATCCGGATCCGGGCATGAGGCCGTATACAGCGCCGTGGCGATCATGTCTTCATCCACCTTCAGTTCGCCGATACTGCCGTCCAGTCGCGCCATTTCCAGGATGGAATTGAAGGCGTCCACGATCTCCGCGCGCCCGCCGTAGTTGATCGCCAGGTTCACCAGCAGGCCGCGATTGGCCGACGTGGCGTCGATGGCGAACTCCAGTTCGCGGCGCACCTGCGGGGGCAGCGCGTCCAGCCGGCCGATCGCTTGCAGGCGGATGTCGTTCTTTTGCAGTTCGGGCAGTTCCTGCTTCAGGTAGAAGCGGAGCAGGCGCCACAGGGTCTCCACTTCATGCCGCGGACGCTTCCAGTTTTCCACCGAAAACGCGTACAGCGTGAGCACCTTGACCCCCAGCCGGGCACACGTTTCCACCGTGGAACGTACGGGTCCGATGCCCGCCTTATGGCCCGCCACCCGCGGCAACCGCCGCCGGCCGGCCCAGCGCCCGTTCCCGTCCATGATGATCGCGACGTGTGCAGGCAGCCGGGTGGGATCGATCCCCTGGGCCAGATCCCAGTCCTTCTGCCCTGGCTGGAGCGATTCCAGTAAGGCCTTCATTGAATAACCCATTATGGTACAACACCAACGCCCCAAAGAGCCATTTTCCGGGCGAACGCTTCGGTGTATACCTGAATCATGGACAGATGGAACGTGCTGGTACTGGCGGCGGCCGCTGTGGCCCGCGCCGGGTCCGCGCAGACGGCCACTGAGATTCTGCAAAAAGTCTCCGGAGCTTACCGCGGCACGGCGCTCGATATCGAATGGAAGGAGGGGTACGAGCATCAATCTCCGGCATCGCAAAACAATACCCAGGCTCCCATTCGCATGGCCCAGGCCGGGGCGAAGACGCGGTTGGAGGAGTACGGAATGCTGTACGTCTCAGATGGCGTTCACAACTGGCAGTACAGCTCCGCGTTCCACGAATATGCCGACAACAAGGGCATGATGGCCAACCTGTTCTCCCGGTATCTGGCTCTCCCGCGCGGCGTTCAGAACGCCCGCATTCTGCGCGAGGAGCCACTTACCCTCCAGGGTTCCGCGGTGCCGTGCTACGTGATTGAGGTGGAACGGCCGCGAAACTTGCCCGGCAGCAATCAACTTGTCACCAGGGAAACCTATTGGATCGATAAGGCGCGCTACCTGGTGTTGAAATCGACCTCTTCGACGCTTCCGACGGCCCCGGATGTTCCGGGCGGCACTAGCCAGCGCGGCATACAAGTCACCCGGGTGGCAAGCGGCGATGCGGTCCCGGATTCGCTCTTCCAATTCACGCCGCCCGCTGGAGCCAAACTGGTGGACCGCATCAGTTCCACGCCTCAATCGCCACTCTACGGCAAGCCTTTCCCGGAATTCGAATGGACCGATTTGCAGGGTAATCCGTACAGCACAAAGAGCCTGTCCGGTCACGTAGCGGTAATCCGGTTCGGCTCGTTCTACAGCGACGCGGATACATCTTTCGTGGAACTGCTGCACCGCGCCCTCGCCCCGAAAGGCGTGATCGTGTGGGACGTGATCACTGGCCGCACTTCCGGTCTGCAGTCTGAAGTGCAACGATTGGGCTATACCATGCCGATGCTGGCGGCATCGCCATCCACCACCGCCGCCGCCCTGGGATTCGGGAACGGCGTCCTCACGGGCGTCGTGGTGCTCGACCGGTCCGGCAAAGTGGTGTACCACTCGAACGGAATGACCGGCACCACGCTCCAGCAAGACGTCGTAACGGCGTTGCGGGACGCCGGTGTCTGGTAGACTTTACGCCGAGGCGCGGATGGCTTCGGCCGGCGCTTCCGCCACCCGGAATTTCCGCGAGGTGATGCGGACCGCGGTGTGATGGTTATCGCTGCGGACAACGAAACCCGTCACCAGAAGATCGACGGGATATAAGTCGGCGTACTTCACTGGCCAATCCACCACCATCTCGATGTGAGCGCCTTCCGGAAGCGGACCGCGGCTTCGAAAACTCAAGCCGCTGCTGCTCATGTCCAGCGAGAATCCGCTGCCTGCGCGCGCTATGCGGCCTTTTTGCGACACGTGGTAATCCACCGGCAGGTGAACTCCGTAACGGGGGTGTCGTCGGCGTTCGGCGAAAATCTTATCCATGCAAATCTCTCCTAAAGCCTCTCCTATCGATTCAGTTAGGAGCGCGTGTTTTGGGCAGAAGAGGCGGAACTTATTGTTTTGCCAAATTCCTGCAATCTCCTGGCCATTCGTTAGAATTCCTACCAATGGCACTCCTTTCATGGGCAATCAAGCACTTCTTACTTGGCCCTGCACGTCAGAATTACTTCCTCGTGTAGTTTGGTATGCTCGAAGACATGTCGGACCGAAGCTTCAGCGACGTCGGCGGAACGCCCGGCGGCCTGGGTCACTTCCTGTTGGGTTTTGTCATGGCTTGCCTGGGAGCGTACCTCCTGGCCAATCAGGTCACCGTGGCCGGTTCCTACTGGAACTTTTACGGCGGCAATACCTTCGGAATCACCCTCATCCCGATGCTGATTGGCGTCGCCCTCCTGTTCTGGAACGGAAAGAGCGTCATCGGGTGGCTGCTTACCGCGGCCGGAGCGCTGTTCATTCTGGCCGGGGTCATCGCCAACATGCACATCTACTTTCAGCCCACCAGCCTGTTCAACACCATCGTGATGCTGGTGCTGCTGGTCGGCGGACTCGGTATGATTGCCCGCTCCATGCGCGCGCATTAGTAAGCGCTCCCTTGCAGCCTGCGTTCTTCCGGCTTCTGCTACCATGAGGTTTCCCTTCAATTTCTATGGCGCTGCGATTCTATAACACGTTGTCTCAGCAGATGGAGGAGTTCTTTCCAGCGCGCGACAATACCGTCCGCATGTACAGTTGCGGACCCACCGTTTACGATTTTGCGCACATCGGCAACTTTCGCACCTTCACGTTCGTGGATATTCTGCGTAAGTGGCTGCGGGCCAGCGGTTTCCAGCTCAATCACGTGATGAACGTGACGGACGTGGACGATAAGATCATCCGCAACGCCGTAGCCCAGCACAAGGAGCTGAACGAATACACCGCGGTCTATACCCAAGCCTTCCTGGAAGACTGCGCCACCCTGCGCCTGGAGCGGCCGGAGAGCCTGGTGCCGGCCACCGAACATATCGACGGCATGGCTGCCGCCATCGAAAAGCTGGCCGCCGGAAACCATACATACAGTAGCGACGGCTCGGTGTATTTCCGGATCGCCTCTTTTCCGGGCTACGGCAAGCTGTCGCACAACGATTTCAGCGGCAACATCGCCGGCGCCCGCGTGGACGTGGATGAGTACGAGAAGGCCGACGCCCGCGATTTCGCATTGTGGAAGGCGCCCAAAGAGGGCGAACCTTTCTGGCCCACCTCCATGGGTCCGGGTCGTCCCGGCTGGCACATTGAATGCTCCGTGATGGCCATCAAGTACCTGGGCGAGACGTTGGATATTCACGTGGGCGGTGTGGACCTGATCTTTCCGCACCACGAAAACGAAATCGCGCAATCCGAATCGCTGACCGGCAAGCCGTTTTCCCGCTTCTGGATGCACGCCGAATTTCTGATGGTGGAAGGCCAGAAGATGTCCAAGTCGCTGGGCAATTATTTCACCCTGCGCGACCTGCTGGGCAAGGGATACGCGCCGGAAACGATTCGCTATCTGCTCGCCTCGGCGCCGTACCGGAAGCAGCTCAACTTTACGTTTGACGGACTGAAAAGCGCGGCCACCGCGATCGACCGCCTGCGCAATTTCAAGCTCCGGCTGGAAACGGACCGTTTCCCCGAAGGAACAAACGGGGAACTTGCCTCGCGCACCGCGGCGGCCTGCCAGGCCTTCCGGGCCGGCATGGACGAGGATTTGAACACCGCCGAAGCGCTGGCGGCCGTATTCGAATTTGTCCGCGACGCCAATAGCGCCATGGATTCCTGCGGATTCCGCGCCGGCGACGTGCCGGCGGCGGTGGAGTTGCTCACCCTGTTCGATTCCGTATTCGACGTGCTCCGGCCCACGGCCGGCGCCGGCGGCCTGTCCGACGCGGCAGTGGAAGCGCTGATCGCCGAACGCACCGCCGCCAAGAAGGCCAAAAATTTCGCGGGCGCCGACCAGATCCGCGAGCAGTTGCTGGAGCAGGGAATTATCCTGGAAGACACCAAGAGCGGGATTCGCTGGAAAAGGAAATAGCCTTGCAGATTCACACCAGAGCCGTGCATGCGGGCGACCGGAAAAGAGCCGGGGCTCACGTGCCGGCGACTACCCCAATCTATACCGCAACCAGTTATTCGTACGACTCCATGGCCCAGTTGGACCGCGTATTCGGCCAGGAGGAAAAGGGATATTGCTACAGCCGGTACGATAATCCCAACGCCGCCGCTTTGGAAGAGTTGATCTGCTCTCTGGAAGGCGGGGCGGGCGCTCAGTCCTGCGCCTCCGGCATGGCCGCGCTGCAACTGGCCATTGCCTGCGCCCTCGCCGACCGGCGCAAGAGCATCGTGGCGGCCAGCGCGCTGTACGGCGCCACCATCGGGCTGCTGATGAACGTGCTGGAGCCCATGGGCATTGCCGTTCGCTTCGCCGATGTTTGCGATTTGGACGCGCTGCGCACCGCCGTAGCCGAAGCCCGCCCCGGTTGCATCGTCATCGAGACCATTTGCAATCCGCTGGTGCGGGTGGGGCCGGTCGACCGGATCGCCGAAATCGCGCGCGAGGCCGGCGCTGCCCTGGTGGTGGACAATACCTTCGGCACTCCGCTGCTGCTGCGGCCGCTCGATCTGGGCGCGCATTTCAGCGTGCACAGCGTCACCAAGTACCTGGCCGGCCACGGCGACGTGATGGGCGGCGTGGTGATTACCGATGCGCAGCACCTGGAAGGCCTGCGCTCCCTGGCGCGCACCCTCGGTCCGGTGCTCGGGCCGTTCGAAAGCTACCTCACCATGCGCGGCATCAAGACGTTCCCGCTGCGCATGGAGCGGCAATGCGCCAATGCCTGCCGCGTGGCGTCGTGGCTCAGTACCCATCCCGAAGTTGCGCGCGTGCATTTCACGGGCGACCCGGCGCATCCCGATTCCGCCACCGTCCGCCGGCTGTTCCCGCCCAATCTCTACGGCGCCATGGTGAGTTTCGAAATCCGGGGCGAGGGCAGGGAAGACGTGTTCCGCTTCATGGACCGCCTGCGCATGATCGTGCGCGCGACTTCGCTGGGCGATGTCCACACCATGATGCTGTATCCCGCCATGAGCTCGCACCGCGATCTGTCCCCCAAGCACCGCCAGCGCCTCGGCATCGGCGACACCCTGGTGCGCCTGTCGGTGGGGATCGAAGCGCCGGAAGACATCATCGCGGATCTGTCGCAGGCCCTCGAAATATCTCCATCAGCCTGACGCTGATGGAATTTTTGGAGGGATGAACGTCATGGCGCGTTCGGTGAGGGCGCAGATGGTCAGGCTGGGATTGACTCCGAGATTGGCGGCGATGACCGAGCCGTCGCACACGTAGAGATTGCGATAGCCGAAGAGGCGCTGTTGGTGGTCCACCACGCCTTGCTCGGGGGATTCGCCCATGGGGCAGCCACCCAGGATGTGCGCGGTGCCGGGCACATTGAAGAGAATTTCGGTCACCATGCTCATGGGCGTGCCGCCGATTGTTGCGGCCACTTTGCGGGCGAAATCGTTGGCCTGCGGGATGTAGGTGGGAATGCGCGGCCCGTGACTCATCAGGGAGGGGTGGAAGGGCCAGAACCACGGCCGTCCCAGCCGCATATCGATGTGGCCGTCGAGGGTCTGCATGCAGAGCAGAATCAGAGACTCGCGGGCCCACCCGAAGGGGTGCAGGCTGCGCACGGTGCGGATGGGGTGGCGGAGCAGGGAGGAAGCGCAGGTGGCGATCCAATGCAGGATGCGGGTCCGCCCGGGGCGTCCGCCGGTGAGCAGGGTGGCCAATAGTCCCATCGCGTCGGAGCCCGCCGGGTATCGCGTGGCCTCGATGTGCGTGAACTCGTCGATGTAGATTCCCGATCCAATGGCGATGCCCAGCGAGAGATCGTCGCGGGAGCCGGGTACGCGCACCCCGATGAGGGATTCCGCATTGGTGCGCACGCGCTTGCCGAGGCAGTCGCTCAGAAGCGGCAGGGACCCTTTCCGCTTGAGGCGAAACAGCAGGTCCATGGTGCCGAGCGCCGAGCCGGCGAATACCACGGAGCGGGCGGTAAAGCTGCGGCGGTGTTTGCGAAAGAACGCTGTCGAGCGTTCGGTGCGGACTATGTAATTTTCGCCGGCAGGGGCCACGTCCACCACGCGGGTTTCGGCGAAGAGCCGCGCGCCTCCTTTCTCCGCCAGGTAGAGGTAGTTCTTGTCGAGGGTGTTTTTGGCGTTGTAGCGGCAGCCCATCATGCATCCGCCGCAGCCGGTGCAGGTGTGGCGGGGCGGTCCCGCGCCGTCGAAATACGGGTCCGGATGAGGCTCGCCGGGGGCCGCGCCTTCCGGCGGTTCGAACACAGCCACCTGCGTGCGGTAGAACGTATGACCGGCGCCGGCGGCTTCGGCGGCGCGGCGGAGTATGTGGTCGGCCGGTCCGAGGATGCGATTTTCGATGACGCCCAACATCCGGCGGGCGGTCTGGAAATGCCCGGGCATCTGGCTTTTCCAGTCGGCCAGTCCGGCCCAGGAACCGCGCTCCCACACGGCATCGCCGGGCTGGAGCAGGGTATTGGCGTAGGTGATGGAGCCGCCGCCCACGGCGCAGCCGTGCATGATGATGACGTGGCGGAAGGGTTCGATATTGAAGAATCCGCGGAGTGCCAGGCCCGGCCGCCAGATCCAGCGCCACAAGCGCCAGTTGGTGTGCGGCAGATTGCCGGCGGTCCAGCGGCGTCCCATCTCCATCACGGCGACGCGGTAGCCTTTTTCGACGAGACGGTGTGCTGACACGCTGCCGCCAAAGCCGGAGCCGATCACGATGAAGTCGAAATCGGGCGCGCTATCGGACATCGCAGGCTGCCGGGCGGACCGGCTCGCCGCATTCCGCGATTCCGGTGGGCGGCGGCGCGATTTGCAGGTTCTTGTTCAGCACCGAGTCGCGCATCGACTCCAGGGTGCGCTTCAGGGACTTTTCGGGATTGATGCCCATCATCGATCCGAGAGCCCGCGAGAGCGAGTTGAATTCACCGCTCAGGGTGATGGTTTCCGCTTCCACCAGCACGCCCTTGTCGGTCTCGTGGAAGCGCCAGTAGGAATACAGCCGCTGGAGGTATCCGTGGTTCTTGCCGATTTCCCGGACGCCGGTGGAATACGACCGGCAGCGCCACCGCGCCGCATCGACCTGTTCCCACACGACGTCGTTTTGGGTTTCGATGACGGCGGGTTCCTTCAGTTGCATGGTGAAGCCGAAGCGGGTGGCGCCGGAGCGGCACAGGAGTTTGGAAGACGAGAGGATCTCGGGGAAGTAGCTGGCGCGATGGTCGTAATCCTGAAGCATGTGGACGGTGCGCTCCATGGTTGCGCCGGGTATCAGCACGGCTCCGATCCAATCGTACAACTGCCCGGCGGGGACCTGGTGAGGATTGGGGCCGTTGGCCGGCACGGTCTGGATTTTGCCGCCGCGCATGACCTGGCCACGCAGCGCCGCATCGGAATCGGTCAGGAGAAACTGCTTGCGCGCTTCCATGCGCGCTTCGGCCGGCTGCACGTAGCAGTCGAACCCGTGGATGGTTTCCGGCTTCAATTGCTGGGCACGAAGGCCCATGGATGTCGCCAGGCAGCAGACGATGGCCGTTGCCGCCGGGATCGCAGTCCCCGTCATATTGATACTTATACATCCGATTTCGGCGCGTGGCTATGCCCCTCTCCGGTCGCAGCGACACCAGGAAGCTTGGTGCGTTAGCCAGTCACCGGCGTGGTCAGCCAGCCTGCGCTGGTGGTGAGCGTCCCTCTGCCGTCGGGACAGGTTCACAACGGAGTTGGAACCGATTTCGTTCTCGGCGGCAAATCCGCGGTGTTCCTCTTTGCTTCGCTGACCGGTGGTATCTACGGGTGGACCGGCGACGGTTCCGCCACCCTGGCTGCAACCGGAGCGGCGCCGGCGGCTTATATCGGGATCGCTCTCGGAACGCTCTCCGGTGCCCACCATCTCTACGCCGCCAATCCCGCGGGCAACCGGATCGACGTTTCCGATAATACTTTCGCGAATGTCAACGCCGCCTTTGCTGGAAAATGGGTCGATCCCGGTCTGCCTTCGGGTCTCGTCCCGTTCAACATCGCCAACCTCGGCGGCGACCTTTTCGTCAGCTACGCGCCCATGAGCCCAACGGTGGTCGGGCTCGGCGTCATCGACAGGTTCGACACCTCGGGCACTTCGCTGGAACGCTTTGCAACTGCTGACGCAACGGCGCTGCCCCTATACGATCCGTGGGGCATGGCGATCGCGCCGCCCCATTTCGGCAAGTTCAGCAACGCGCTTTTGGTGGGAGATTTTAACCTCGGAAACGGCGCCGCGCCTCCGCCCTCCGGTGGCCCCGGTTACATCCTCGCCTTTGATCAGACCACCCAAGACTTTCTGGGAATGCTCAAGGGAACGGATAGCGCCCCATTGCGGATCGACGGGCTCTGGCAGTTGATTTTCGGCAACGGTGGAAGCGGCGGCGATCCCAGCGTCCTGTACTTCGCCGCGGGGATAATAAACTAGCAGCACGGTCTCTTCGGCAGCCTGCCAACCTGTGGTGGGCCGGTGATCGCTGACGCTTCGGCTAATCCCAATGTGCCTGGCCGCCTGACAACAAGTTCGTTCCCGTGACCATCGGCTATTCCGTGACTGATAACTGCGATGCCGCGCCGGTTTGTTCGCTCAGCGTCGCGGCCGCGGCTTCCGGCGGCGGCATCAACAGTCAGGACGGTTCGTCCATCGTCCTGGATGACCATCACGTGGACCTCCTGGCCTCTCGCAACGGCGGCGGAGACGGACGTGTTTACACGATAGAGATCACCTGCAAGGATGCCCTGCCGCTTTCCTCCAGCGCCTCGGTAGCAGTCACCGTGCCGCACGACCGCGGCCACTGATCCGGCACGAGGCTCGGAGCCAGGCGGGAGTTCTATGGTTTTCCGCGGCAGGTTTTCCGCGGCAGTTTTCCGCGGCAGGTTGACACCGTGCCCCTGCTTTGATAAAACTCGCTGGCATCGAGAGTGCCTCGTGACCAAAAAAGATCTGATCGGGAAAATTGCTATCGAAGCGCGCTTAACCCGCGCGCAGGCGGCAACCGCGTTAGACGCGATTCTGCACGGAATTCAAACCAGTCTCGTGCGAGGGGATCGGGTGACCCTTTCGGGTTTCGGAACATTTGGAGTCTCGCACCGCAAGGCCCGGCGCGTTCGCAATCCGCGCGGCGGGAGCGCCATTGAAGTCGCGGCCAGACGGGTGCCGCGCTTTGCTCCCGGCGTGGACCTGAAGTCCGCTATCGGCAAATCCGCGCCGATACTCTGATGCCCGGCAGGTGCGCTATGCTGGACGCGTCACATGCCCGAAGGCGAGAAACCGAATCCCCACGGCGCGGCCGGCAGCCTGGGTGGAATTAAACTGTTTGGCGTCCCCATCCGCCTGCATTTCACATTCGTTCTGTTGCTGGTGTTTCTGTTGTTCATCGGCGTGGGCGACCGGCAGTCCGGCCCCATGACCGTGGTCTACGTTCTGGCCCTGTTCGCCTCCGTGCTCCTGCATGAGCTTGGCCATACCCTCGTGGCGCGCAGGTACGGCATCCGCACCCTGGAAATCGTCATGTACCCCATCGGCGGCGTGTCACGGCCGGAACGCCAGCCGGCGGCTCGGGAAGAGTTGTGGATCGCTCTCGCCGGCCCCATGGTGAACCTGCTGCTCGCGGTGGTGCTGATGGCGTGGGTGGCCGCTCACCAGGGTTTCCAGGCCATCGGGGAACTGGCCCAACCCACCGACGCGAATCTCGCCGAGCGCCTCGCCCTCGGCAATCTCCTGCTCTGCGTCTTCAACCTGTTGCCGGCGTACCCCATGGATGGCGGCCGGATCCTGCGGTCGTTTCTGGCGCGCCACCGCACGGAAGAAGAGGCCACCCGCATCGCCGCCGGAGCCGGCCAGTCGCTGGCTTTTCTCATGGGACTGGCCGGCCTGCTGTACGGCAACTATATGCTGGTCTTCGTCGCCCTGTTCGTATATCTGGGCGCATTCCAGGAAGGCGCGGCGGCGCGCGGCCGCATCCTCACCGCGGGATTCACCGTGGGCGCCGCGATGATCACCGATTTTCGCACCCTGGAGCACGGCGCCACCATCCGCGATGCCGGCGATCTCCTGCTCAAAACCTCGCAGCACGACTTTCCGGTGATGCACGGCGGCCAGGTCATAGGTCTGCTCACCCGCGCCGCCCTGGTGCGCGCCATGATGACCGCCGGGCCAGAAAGCTACGTTGCGGGCGTGATGGAGCGCGCCTTTGTCCGCCTGACGCCGGAAACGCCCCTTACCGGCGCGCTGCCTCAGCTATCCGTTGCCGGCGGAGCCGCCCTGGTAATGGACGCCGAAGACCACCTGGTGGGCATGCTGACCAGCGAGCACCTCTCCGCATTCATCCTCCTCCGCCAGGCCACCGTCAGGCAGGCATCCGGACCCGTGTAGTACACCGCTTCCCAAATACCGTCGCGTAATTCGCGAAGCCTCTCATACGGTCGCTGCTCCCATCCGGGCCGCGCGCCTCAGCAGGCGGAGTTTACAATGGGAATTACCCATGCAAGTGCGTCTGGCCGTAGCATCGGAAGCCCCTGCCCTGGTCTCCCTGATCAACGCCGCGTTTCGCGTGGAGAAGTTTTTTATCGACACCGAGCGGATCGATCTGGCCCAGGTGGAGGCTTTCTTTCGCACCGGTTTTTTCCTGGTGGCCGATGAGGGCGGCCCGGCTGCCTGTGTCTACGTCGAAAAGCGCGGCGCGCGCGGTTACTTTGGGTTGCTATCCGTGGATCCGGCGCGCCAGAAGAGCGGGTTCGGCAAGCGCCTGGTCGACGCCGCCGAACAGTACTGCCGCGACCTCGGATGTACCGCCATGGACATGCAGATCGTGAATCTCCGCCGGGAACTCCCCGCTTTTTACCAGCGTCTGGGCTATGCTGAAACAGGCACCGCGCCGTTCCCTCACGACGTGGTTACCAAGCTGCCCTGCCACTTTGTAAGGATGTCCAAAGCATTGTGAGACTCGTCAGGCGTATCGGATTGCTTCTCGTCGTCGCGCTGGGCGCCTTCTATGGCGCGGACTACCTGGTCGCCCGGAAGCAGCCTCTTGGCTCGGTAGCGGTGCAACCGTATTACGCCGTGCCCCAGAAAGACGGCAAGACCGAGTTCATGATGCTGGACCCCGAAGTCGATTCCTGCGTCCAATCCGTTCTCCCGCACCTCGGCCATCCCACCTGCTGGCAGCTCAATAAACAGAAAAATAAACGCATCGACATGTAAGCTCGCACCGTAACTAATTCGGGCCATACCCAGGAAACCGGTAACTTACTGCCTGCCTCCCGCCGTCACACCACCAAGGTGTACGGATTCACAGCCACGTTTAGCGCCATCCTGATCTTGGCGAGCTGCGCCTGCGCTCAGCCTGAGGTCCCGGGACCGCCAGCCGATCTGCCGGTCGTGGTCCCCCTCAATGAAGAGCGAATCCTGAAAGTGATTCCCGATTACCAGACCGTGGAGGACACACACCGCCTGATCGCGCCCATGACGGCGAAACAGAAGTGGAACCTTGCCTGGAAAGAGGTAATCGATCCCTTCAACAACGCCAGCGCCGTGCTGGCCGCCGCCATGTCGCAGGCCGGCAACGAGACTCCCAAATACGGCGAGGGCGGCGCCGCATATGCCAAAAGAGTGGGCGCCGCCATCGGCGATTTCGGCAGCCAGAATTTCCTCTCCGCCGGCGTCTTCGCCTGTCTCCTGCATCAGGACCCCCGCTATTTCCGCAGAGGGCCGGAGTCCGGCGTGGTCGCCAGGGCGCTCTATTCCGTCAGCCGCATCTTCGTCACGCGTCAGGATTCCGGCCGCAACGCCTTCAATGCGTCGAACATTTTGGGCATGGCGGCTGGCATCGGTGCTTCCAACCTCTATTACCCGGGCGGCAGCCGCACCGGTGCGGTCATGCTCAGCCGCGTAGGCACCAGCTTGACCGGCGATGTCATGGGCAACCTCATGTCCGAATTCTGGCCCGACCTCCAAAAGAAGTTCCTCCAGAAGAAACACAAGTAGCGCGGGCCGGGCCTCGCCGGAGTGTCCAGCATGTAAGCTGAAGTCATGCGACTCCTTCCGGCACTGCTGCTCGTCCTGGCAGTCTGTGCCCCCGGCGCCGAAAAAACGCTCCTGCGCCAAGGATGGGCCATCCAATCCTCTGCCGATGTCCCCGAGACCGGCGCCGCCATCTCGCTCCCCGCGTTCAGTACACGCGGCTGGTACCCCGCCGCCATGCCCTCCACCGTCCTCTCTGCCCTGGTGCAGGATCGCGTCTATCCGGACCCCTACACTGGCATGAATCTCCGCACCATCGCCGGCACTTCCTATCCCGTCTCCTTCAACTTTTCCAACGCGCCCATGCCGCCCGATAGCCCGTTCCGCCACCCCTGGTGGTTCCGCACCAGCTTCCAGATACCCGCGGACTATCGCGGGAAGACTGTGTGGCTGGGCTTCGACGGCATCAACTTTCGCGCCAATATCTGGTTGAACGGCAAGTCAGTCGCTTCCGCCGACCGCGCTGCCGGCGCCTGGCGCCTCTTCGAATTCGATGTCACCGCTGCCGCCAGGCCGGGGGAACCGAACACGCTGGCCATTGAGATCTTCCCTCCGCAGCCCCACGACCTCGCCATCACCTTCGTCGATTGGAACCCGCAGCCGCCCGACAAAAATATGGGCCTGTGGCGCGATGTGTGGATTGCCGCCACCGGTCCCGTCGCCATCCGCTACCCGTCGGTCACTACGCACCTGTCGCCGGAGCGCGCCCGCCTCACCGTCCGCGCCGAACTGACCAATTCCGCCGATCGGCCAATCGAAGGCGTGCTCCAGGGCAAAATCGAATCCCTCGCATTCTCCCAATCCGCCCGCCTGGCCGCGCATGAGACGCGCGTATTCCACTTCACTCAGGAAATCGCCGGCCCTCGCCTCTGGTGGCCTGCCCAGGTGGGCGAACAGAATCTCTACCCGCTCGACCTCACATTCGAAACCGGTGGCGCCGTCTCCGATAGCAGCCACATCGAATTCGGCATTCGCGAGATCACCAGCGAGGTGGATTCCAAACTCCACCGCGTCTTCCACATCAACGGCAGGAATATCCTCATCCGCGGCGCCGGATACACCTTCGACATGCTCCTGCGTTCCACACCAGAGCACCAGGACGCCGAACTCCGCTACGTCCGCGACATGAACCTCAACGCCGTCCGCTTCGAAGGCAAAATGGAAGACGATCATTTCCTCGAACTGTGCGACCGCTACGGCATCCTCGTGCTGGCCGGCTGGTGCTGCTGCGACCATTGGGAGCAGTGGCAGGGATGGGATCAGGAAGACGAAAACATCGCCGCCGCATCCCTCCGCGACCAACTCCGCCGCCTCCAGCGCCACCCCTCGCTGGCCGACTGGATGTACGGCAGCGACAACCCGCCCCCGCCCAAAATCGAAAAGATGTACCTCGACATCCTTAAGGAAGTGGAATGGCCCAACCCCTACCACTCCTCCGCCACCGCTAAAAAGACGCCCCTCGGCGGCGACACCGGCGTGAAGATGAACGGCCCCTACGAATACATCGCACCGTCCTACTGGCTCTTGGACACCACGCGCGGCGGCGCCCACGGCTTCGCCACCGAAGTCGGTCCCGGACCCGCACCCCCTCCGGTAGAGAGCCTCCGCCGGATGCTGCCGCCCGAGCATCTCTGGCCCCCGGATTCCTGGTGGGACTATCACGCCGGCGGCGGCGCCTTCAAGGATCTCCACGTCTTCAACGAAGCGCTCAATGCCCGCTACGGCCCGGCCGCATCGCTGGAGGACTATTCGAAAAAGGCCCAGATGATGGCCTACGAAGGGCACCGCGCCATGTTCGAAGCGTTTGGCCGCAATAAGTATACCGCCACCGGCGTCATTCAGTGGATGCTCAACAACGCCTGGCCCGGCCTCATCTGGCATCTCTACGACTGGTACCTCCGCCCCGGCGGCTCTTACTTCGGCAGTAAGAAAGCCAACGAACCCCTGCACGTGCAATACTCCTACGACGACCGCTCCATCGTCGTAGTCAACTCCCACTACCGGCCGTTCCCGGCGCTGCAAGTGACAGCCAAAGTCTACAACCTGGATATGCGGGAGATGTTCTCCAAGACCGCCAGAACCGATGCCGCCGAGGACAGCGCGACCCGCGCCTTCGCCCTGCCCGATCTGCCCGGCCTGACCGCCACTTACTTCGTCAGCCTGTCTTTGGATGACTCATCCGGCAAGACAGTAAGCCGGAATTTCTACTGGCTCTCCACCAAACCGGAGACTTTAGATTGGGATAAGTCCAACTGGTATTACACTCCGACTAAGACCTTCGCCGATTACTCCGCTCTCAATTCGCTGCCAACTATCGACTTACAGGTAACCGCGAAGACCAACCAGGAAACCGCCGGCGTCATGATTACGAATCCCTCGAAAACCCTCGCCTTCGCCGTGCACCTGAAGGTGAAGAAGCCCTCCGACGGCGAGGAAATCCTGCCTGTCCTGTGGGAAGACAACTACTTCCCCTTACTGCCGGGAGAAACTCGCCGCATCGCCGCAACCTACCGCAGTCGGGAAATTCCCGTAGTGGAGGTTGACGGCTGGAACGTGAAAACCAGGACGGTCTCCAACTGAACCGCTAGCCGCTCGGGTGTATACTACCCTCCGTTGGAAGTCCAGGAGGAGGACACGATGGCTAATTTTTGCGCTCAGTTTAATCCCGACGGTGACATGCTGTACGGGCGCGGTGAAGAAATCACCCGGTATCTGAAGGAGTACCAGCGCTTCAACAGAGGGAGCACGGCGAAGGTTCGGGATAGATACCCCTACGCGTTCATTAATAATTACAACATGATGATCACGAATACCTTTCTGTGCCTGAATCAGGGACAGGTCCTGATCGACAAGAAAGGCGCTCCTCTCACCGAAAAACAACGCGAGTATCACGAGGCGCTCCGCGATTCGTTCAAGTACAGTCCGGACACCACGCTCCGCGACGTTGCCCCCATGCTCACGAGCCTCAAGAAGAGCAACGTCAACCTCGATGAGACCAACCAGAAACAGGTGGCGATGGCATCCAAGGACCTCGCCATCCGGCGGTCCAGCAAGTTTGGGATTCAGTTCGCCATCATGAATCTGGGCGCCGCGGTGCACTACATCCTCGACGGCATCACCATGAGCGTCGTGGTCAACAAGGAAGCCCTGAAGAACGAGTCGGTAGGATTGATGAAGGTGCCCATCGTGACCTCGGAACTGCGGCACGTCTTCCGGCTATGGAACTTCTACAAGACCCACAAGCTTTATTTCTATAAGGACTTCCTCACCACCATCCCGCCCTGGAACGACACCTCCGATAAGAAGGCGCTGGAGGGCTGGGCGACCTATGCCCGCCAGCGGGTGGCCAAGTACAAGGACAAGATCCCGGCGCCCTATATGCATGGTCTCGATAAAGCCATCGACGATCTCACCTATATCCAGGCGTTTCACGATATCCCGCACTACATTTGTTCCTGACCGGACCCGCGCCGCGCATTCCGGTTACCATATTCGTTCATGCCCAAGCGAATTGTAACTTTCGGTGAGATCATGCTCCGCCTGGCGCCGCCCGGCTTCGAGCGTTTCCTGCAGACTCCGCAGTTCTGCGCCACCTTTGGAGGCGGCGAAGCCAACGTCGCCGTCGCGCTCGCCGGCTTCGGATTGCCGTCCTCCTACGTCACCGTCCTGCCCCAAAACCCCATCGCCGACGCCGCCATCGCCGAACTGCGCCGCTTCGGTGTGGACACCTCCCACATCGTTCGAGGCAAGGGACGCCTGGGCATCTACTACCTCGAAGCCGGCGCCAACCAGCGCGCCTCCAAAGTGGTCTACGACCGCGACTACAGCGCCATCGCCCTCGCCAAGCCCGGCGAACTCGATTGGGACTCGATCTTCGATGGCGCCGGCTGGTTCCACGTCACCGGCATCACTCCCGCCATCAGCGCCTCCGCCGCCGCCCTTGCTCTGGAAGCGGTCCTCAAGGCGCGCGCCAAAGGCCTCACCGTCTCCTGCGACCTCAACTATCGCAAGAACCTCTGGAAGTGGGGCAAGCCCGCCGTCGAAGTGATGCGCGATCTGTCCCAATCGATCGATATCGCCATCGCCAACGAAGAGGACGTCCAGATGGCCCTCGGCATTCAGGCCGAAGTGGATGTGCATTCCGGCAAACTCGACCCGGCCCAGTACGAAAAGCTCACCGCCAAAGTAATGTCGGAGTTTACTAATCTGAAGGCCATCGCCATCACCCTCCGCGAGAGCCACAGCGCGTCGCACAACGGCTGGTCCGCCTGCCTGAATAACGGCAAGGAGTTCCTCGTGAGCCGCCACTACGAGATCACCCACATCGTCGATCGCGTGGGCGGCGGCGACAGCTTCGCCGGCGGCCTGATTTATGGACTCACCACGCTGCCCTCGCATCCGGAGGCGCTCGAGTTCGCCGTGGCCGCCAGTTGCCTCAAGCACTCCGTTCTGGGCGATTTCAACCGCTCTACCGTGGATGAAGTGAAGGCCCTGCTCAAGGGCGGAGGTTCCGGCCGGGTCCAGCGGTGATATGCTGTCCCCATGCACTCGAGACGTACGTTTTTGAAGGCCGCCGCGTCGGCGCCGGCGATTCTGCATGCGGACGATAAATCCGGCTCCCGCGCCCCCATCCTCGGCTCCGGCGAACATACTTACGAGGCCATCCACGATTGGGGCGAACTGCCCCGCGACATCGCCTACGGCAACACTCACGGCGTGGTGGAAGACTCGCAGGGCCACATCTACGTGCATCACACCGTCAACGCCGTCAGCGAAAGCTCCGACTCCATGGTGGTCTTCGACGCCAAGGGCAAATTCGTCAAATCCTGGGGTAAGGAATTCAAAGGCGGCGCCCATGGCCTCTACATCCGCAAAGAGGGCAGCACCGAATTTCTCTACCTCTGCGACACCAAACGCGGCGTAGTCGTGAAGACCACGCTTGCCGGCGAAGAGGTGTGGAGTATCGGCTACCCCGAGCAGAGCGAAGCCTACAAGCCCGGCGCCGATGGCAAAAAGCCCAAGTACAGCCCCACCAACCTCGCCATCGCGCCCAACGGTGATATCTACGTGGGCGATGGCTACGGCTCCAGCTACATCAATCAGTACAACAGCAAGGCGGAATACCTCCGCACCTTCGGCGGCAAGGGCAAAGAGCCCGGCAAAGTGGATTGCCCGCACGGCATCGCCGTGGACCTGCGCGGCGGCTCGCCCATCCTGGTGGTGGCAGACCGCGCCAACAACCGCATCCAGCGCTTCACCCTCGAAGGCAAGCACATCGATTTCATCGCCGGCACCAACCTGCCGTGCCATTTCAACTATTACCAGAACGGCGATGTGGTGATCCCCGACCTCGGCGCGCGCGTCACCCTCATGAACCGGAATAACGAAGTGATCGAAAACCTCGGCGACGATTCGTCCTCCAAATGGAGCGACACGCGCAAGCTCTCGCGCGATCGTTTCACGCCCGGCAAATTTGTCTGCCCCCACGGCGCCTGCTTCGATCACGCCGGCAATATCTTCGTGGTCGAATGGGTCGAGGTGGGCCGCGTCACCAAACTGCGCAAGGTGTGATGGACCTCCGCTACGCCATCCGCTCCTTCGCCCGGCGTCCCGGATTCACCGCCGCCATCTGGGTCACCAGCACACGCGAAATAGGACTCGCCAAGCTCTTCGCCACCTACGCCGATTTCGATTCGGTTCCGCCGCCACTCCCAGTCCTTCGAAAGTCTCTCTGCCGCCACCTGGGCCGTCAACACCGGCCGTATCCTCACCGGCCAGGGGCCCTCGCGCACTGTTATGACCGTGCCCGCCACCGCGTCTTTCTTCGATACCCTCGGCGTCCCCGCCGCCCTCGGCCGCACTTTCCGCGCCGGCGACGAGACCCGCGCCTGCTCCCTCGTCCTCGCCGTCGGTGCACAGACCCGCGACCTGCTCTGGCTGGTGGCCCGCCAGGGCGGCATCTCGGTGCTGGCCGGACTCGCCCTTGGAATCGGTGCCACCGTCGCCTTCAGCCGGGTCCTTGCCAATCTGCTTTACGGCATTCAACCGGCTGACTCCGGCACGCTGGCATGTGTGTCGGCCACGTTGCTTGCCGTCGCGGCTCTGGCGATCCTGTTGCCCGCCCGCCGCGCCGCCTGGGTGGATCCGATGATCGCCTTCCGCGAGGAGTAGCGAATCTTATCGGCGTTTATCCGCGTTTATCTGCGGCCCAAATTGATAAGCTGCTACAGCAGATCGTGGCGCTCGCGCTTCTCCAGCGCCTTCACCACTTCGCCCACCTGCTGCGCCCGGCCCCTGCTCGCCACCAGCAGCGCATCCGGCGTATCCACGATGATCAGGTCCTTTACCCCCAGCAGCGCCACCAGCTTCCCGCGCGCGTCCACGAAGTTATTCGACGCATCCAGGCAGAGCGATTCGTGCACCGTCACGTTGCCCGCCCCGTCCTGCGCCAGCAGTTCGTAAACCGCGTTCCAACTGCCTACATCGTTCCAGCCGAATTCCTCCGCGGCGATTCCGTGTACCTGCTTCGCCTCCGCCGCCTTCTCCATCACCGCGTAATCGATGGAGATGTTGTCGCACAGTGGAAATACCTCGTTCAGGCAGGCATCGAACTTCCGCGATCCGAAAGCCGGCAGCGATGCCAGCAGTGTCGCGGTCTTGGGCAGGTGATGCCGGAGCTGATCCAGCAGCACCTCGGCCCGCCAGAAAAACATGCCGGAGTTCCAGTAGAAATTGCCCGCCGCCCGGTACCGTTTTGCCTTCGCCAGTTCCGGCTTTTCGTGGAAGCGCCGCACCGCCAGCGGTCCCGTGCTGCCCGCCGCCGTGCCGCGCGGAAACTCGATATATCCGTAGCCCGTCTCCGGCCATCTCGGCTGAATCCCCACCACCATCAGGTGCCCCGCCGCCGCGCCTTGGAACGCCGCCTTCAGCGCGCGGCGATAGGGCGCCGCCTTGCCGATCACGTGGTCCGAGGGAAACACGCCCATCACCGCCTTCGGGTCCAGCGAGTGCAGAATGTGCGCCGCCAGGCCAATCGCCGGCGCCGTATTCCGCTGCATGGGTTCGGCCAGCACCTGCCTCTTGGGAACCTCCGGCAATTGGCGGAGGATCTCGTCGCGCAAATCGTGATTCGTCAGCACCCACAGGCGCTCCGGCGCGATCGCCGACGTCAGCCGGTCCACCGTCGCCCGTATCAGGCTCCGCTCCCCCACCACGGGAAGCACCTGCTTGGCGGAGCGTTTGCGGCTTCGCGGCCAGAAGCGCGTACCGCGCCCCCCGGCTAAAATCAGCCCGTAATAATGTGCGTTCATTTACTTGAGCGGATATCCGTGAATCAACCGGAACGTCCGGTTCCAGCGCGTCTTGGTCGGGAAGTGCAGCACCATGTCCAGCAAGTGCTGCACGTTGAAGGGCGTGCCCGTCAGCGCGTCGGTCGGCGCATCGTACGACCAGTAAATCACCAGCGGCTTGCCGACAATATTCCCGCGCGGCACGAAGCCCCAATACCGGCTGTCCAAAGAGGAGTCGCGGTTGTCCCCCATCGCGAAATAAAATCCCGGCGGCACCACCACATCGCCGCCCTCCAGGTGATTCGCCAGCATATCGTGCGCCTGCTCGGGCACCGCCACGTTCGGATCCGCCGGAAAATTGTCGCGGTACGCGTCGATGTACTCGGTCTTGTGGTACACGTAAGGCTCTTTCATCGGCCGGCCGTTGAGCCACAGTTGTTTGTCCACCAGGTGAATCCGGTCCCCCGGCACGCCGATGCAACGCTTCACAAACGTCTGCGTGATATCCACCGGATACCGGAACACAATGATGTCCCCGCGCGTCACTTCGGTATACGGCAGAATGTGCCGGGAAACCGCCCCCGGCGGCGCGTACGCCAGCTTATCCACCAGTAGATGGTCGCCAATCAGCAGCGTATCTTCCATCGATCCCGTCGGAATCACGAACGCCTGCAGCAGCGTCGTCGTGCCGAAAAGTAGCAGGATGATGGTGACGGCCCACTCCGCGATAAAGCCTCGCTGCACGTAGTGCTGTTGCGGCGGGGCGGCCGGTGTGGGCTCTATCTCCTCGATCAGAACCTTGTCTTCGTCCACAGACCTCTATTCTATCGGAATCTCTGTTATTCTGTTCAAAAGGCCCATCCTTGAGCACTCCGGTAACCATTCCCACCGATAAGTTGGACAATCCCGCAGCCCGCTGGAAATCTATCGCCCTGGTGTTCTGCTGCACCATTCTCGGTGCCGCCGCCCAGATCCTCATGAAGACGGGCGCCAATCACCTGAAGCCCGGTCTCATGGGAGTCATCACCAATCTCCCGCTGTTCTGCGGCTATGCGCTGTACGGAATGAGCACGGTCCTGCTGGTGTTGGCCCTGAAAGACGGCGAGCTATCCCTTCTCTATCCGGTCATCGCTTTGACTTATGTCTGGGTCACCGGCCTCTCGTTTCTGATTTTTCACGATACCGTAAACCCCATCAAACTCGTTGGCATCGTCACCATCGTGATCGGCGTCGCAGTGCTCGGAACCGGAGGCAAGAGTTGACTTCCACTCCTGTCTCGTCCATGCTCCTGGTGCTGGTGGCGTCGTTCATCGGATCGTTCGGCGCCGTCTTCCTCAAATTGGGCTCGGCCAAGTTGCACGGCGGCTTCTGGAAGATCTTCAATCTCCAACTGGCCATCGGCGTCTCCCTCTTCATGGGCTCTTCGTTTTTCTTCGTCATGGGGATCCGTCATGGCCAACTGTCCGTGCTTTATCCCATGGTCTCTCTCGGCTACGTCTGGACCCTGGTCTGGGCGCGCCTGATGTTTAAAGAAGCCTTCACCCGCCAGAAATTCGTGGGCCTCGCCCTCATCCTGCTCGGAGTCACTTTCGTCGGCATGGGCAGTTGAAGGGTATAAAATCGCCAGTATGCGGTCTCTCGTTTTCCTGACCCTCGCGATTGCCGCGGCGCGGGCGCAGAGCGGTCCCGCCTTCGAAGTCGTGTCGGTCAAACCATCCGCCATGCAGGACGGCAATACCGGAATGGGACTGGCCACCTATCCGGGCGGGCGCATCCGCGCCAACATGTGCAAGTTGGACTACCTGATCACCGAGGCCTTCGACATTCAATTCTTCCAGGTTGCCGGCGGTCCCCGCTGGATCCATGAAGACCGCTTCGATATCGACGCCAAACCGCCCGCGAATTCTGCGGCGAGCAAGGCCAACCCGCGCAGTTTCAAGTTGCCTCCCAATCCGGAACAACGCCTGATGCTGCAGGCGCTTCTCGCGGACCGGTTTCAATTGCGCTCCCACCGCGAAACCAGGGAGGGCCCCGTCTACCTGTTGACCCGCACCAATAAGGAACTGAAACTCCAACCCACCCAGGACTCGGATGAGTACCCGTGGGTGGGCAGCGTAGCCGGCGCCGCCATCGCGCGGGACGGTCTGAGGGCCACCAACGCCACCATGGCGCTCCTCACCGCCCGCCTGAGCAGTTACCTGGAACGCCCTGTCTTCGATCGAACCGGCCTTCCGGGCGCCTTCGATTTCCGGTATGAGTTCTCTTCGGACGATCCCGCTACGGACGTCATTTCCGTCATCATGGCTTCCCTGCAAGGTCTCGGCCTGAAACTCGAAGCGGGCAAGGGCCCGGTGGAGACCCTGGTGATCGACCGGGTGGCGCACCCCGCGGCAAATTAAATACCGTCCATCCCCGGCCTGCTTGTGCGGTCAAGGCGCTATCCTGAAACCATGCGTACTTGGGTGATAGCTTTGGCCGTGCTGGTCGCAATTCCTGCGTGGGCCGACACGCAGTTTCGTATCCGCCAAATGACCCGCGACGACGTGCCGCGCGGCAAAGGTCAGTGCGACATCCGCCTGCAAGTGGACAATGAAATCGATGTCATGGTTCGCGGCGACATGGTCGTCGTGCGCACACTCGCCGGGCAGGAACCGCGCGACGATGGCTCCGAATGCAATGCTCCGTTGCCACACCGCGATATGCCTGACCTGATGTTCGAAGTCAAGGACAGCCGCAACGAAATCCGCCTGATCGAGAATCCGAATCGCCGCAACGATTTTGCCGCCGTGGTGCACATTCGGGATTCCGCCGGCGGCTTCGGCCGGTATCATTTCCGCCTCTCCTGGAATATGGATCAGGTGAGCAACCTCCGCCCGCCGGACGATCGCCGCGACTACGACCGCGATCGCCCTCCCGCCTCCGGCTTTGTCTGGAATAACGTCATCAACTTCCACGGGCAGGGTCGCGGCGCGGCCGTCTTCAATGGCGCGGATTCGCGCCGCCTCCAGGATGTCAATGTCGATATCGATCGCGGCGGCAAAATCGTAGTCTCGTTCCGCGCCGAACGCGGCCGCACCATTCTGTTCTCCGGAGTCCTCATGGATCGCGATGCTGGCAGGCTCAAAGCCAGCGTCGTCAGCGAGGACGGCCGCCTCCGCGGCCCCATGTTTATCTCCGTCGACGAACGCCAGAACGTCAACAGCATCACGCTCGAGGCCACCGACGGCCGTGACCGTATGCGCCTGAACTGGGACCGCCGCTAAGGTAGTGTCCAGTAAATAGATGGACATCGCAAGAGGTGCCCAACGCGCGACCGGAACACCCGAGGACGTCGGAACTGCTGCGGAAATGGCGGAAAAGTCCATAAAAACTATTGACAAGAAAAATTGTCAATGATTCAATAGCCATATCGATGTTGGCACTAGAAGTCATTGACGATCCCGTGGCAGCGGCCGTAGCACTCGATCCGGTCCGGAGTCTCCTGCTTTCCGAGCTCGCGGAGCCGGCCTCGGCCGCGACACTCGCCAACAGACTCGGCATTCCGCGGCAGAAGATCAACTATCACCTGCGCGCGCTCGAATCGTACGATCTGGTGCGCGTCGCCGGGAAGCGCCAGTGGGGCGGACTCACCGAACGCATGATGGTAGCGAGCGCCGCCTCTTACCTGGTCTCCCCGGGCGCCATGGGCCTGGCCGCGGCCGATCCCGACCGCAACCCCGACCGCCTGTCGGCCACCTACTTGATCGCACTGGCAGCGCGGATCGTCCGCGAGGTGAAGGCGCTGCTGACCCGATCGGCCGAAACCGAAAAACGACTCCCGACGCTCTCGGTCGACACCGTGATTCGTTTCCGGTCCGCGGCCAGCCGCGCCGAATTCACACAAGAACTGACCCGCGCTATAACGCAACTGGCCGCAAAGTATCACGATCGACAGGCACCGGGCGGCCGGCCGCACCGATTGGTTGCCGTGGCCTATCCGATGCCGCCAAATACGAATTCCAAGGAGCAATCATGAGCGTGAAAAAGGAAGCAAATGGACGCCGTTCGATCTCGGTCGAGGTCGAAGTTCCCGGCACTCCTGAAGAGGTTTGGGACGCCATCGCGACCGGCCCCGGCATTTCGAAGTGGTTCGTGCCGGCCCAGGTAGAGCCCCATGTGGGCGGCAAACTCGTCCTGAACTTCGGACCCGGCATGGATTCCGTCTCCGAAGTCACTGCGTGGGATGCGCCGCGCCGCTTCACTGCGACTGGCAAAGGACTGGGGCCGGACGCGCCGGAAATGGCAACTGAATGGACGGTGGAAGCCCGCGCCGGTGGCACGTGCGCCGTGCGTGTCGTGCACAGCCTGTTTGCCGATACCGACGAATGGGACAACCAGATCGGTCAAATAGAAACCGGCTGGCCCTCATTCTTTGTGGTCTTGCGCACGTATCTGTCGCACTACCCCGGCCAGCCCGGCGCGCAGTTTCAGGTGATGGCTCCGGTGGCGGGCACGGCGCTCGAAGGATGGCGGGCGTTAGTGGGCAAACTCGGCTTGCCGTCACCAGCGGCCGGAGCAAAGATCCAGTCGCAGGCCGGAACCGCGCCCCTCACCGGCGTCGTGGAAGAGGCCGAGTCAGAGTCGCATCCGAACCAGGTGATCGTTCGGCTCGACGAACCCTGTCCCGGTGTCGCCGTCCTCAGCACGTGCGGCATGGGTGAGTACACGTTCTTTGTCGGCAGCTTCTATTTCTTTGGACCGAAAGCGACCGAAGGATTGAAGGCGGAGAAGGAATGGCAGGATTGGCTCGGGAACAGCGCTGCAGCGTCGTAGCGACAAGCGTGGCTACGGACATCTCCCTCGGGAGTCACCAATTTCAAAATTTATTTCCCGCTCACGCAAAACCACTTACACTCACTCGCCCGCGGAATCCATGACTCCCCATGATCCAATGAAATTGGAAGGGAGATCCATGGAAGATCAACTGATAGAACCGAAGCCGCGCGATCCGCGCGCCCTGAACGCATACCGGCACGGCCTTACCGGCCAGGTCCTCATCCTCACCCCCGAGGACGAGGCCGCCTACAAGGCCCACTGCCAAAACATCCACCAAACCCTCGCCCCCGTTGGAGGCATGGAAGTCGAACTCGTCCAGGAAATCGCCGACGACCGCTGGCGTCTGAAACTGGCTGCGGCTCTGGACAACAACATCTACTCCTTCGGACTCACCCAGCCCGATACCATCACCGCCCACCATCCGGAAATCGACGCCGCCTTCGCCAAAACCCGCATCTGGCTCAGCGAGCCGAAGAACCGCACCCTGCTGAGCCTCTACGAGCAGCGCATCAAGCGCAAGGAAGTACAGACCACGGCCCTGCTCCGCCAGTTGCAGCAGGAGCGCCGCGAAGCTCTCCAGCAAGCCGTCGAAGAGGCCGCCCTTCTGTCCCAACTCGCGGCAAGCAAAGGCGAAGCCTTCGACATTCAGCGCGACCTGCCGCGCCTCACCCATTACCCGCAATTTGATTTTTCGAAACCCGAAATCGCCCGCTTAATCATCCACGCGCAACGCCTCGCCGAGGCCCGAAAGCTCTTCCCCAAGCCCCCAAAACCCCTCCGCATGGCCGCATAACTAACGATTCCGGCCCCTGGCCCCTGGCCCCTGGCCCCTGCGCGCGAAGCGCGCCTAACTCCCCGGCGGTATCTCGATCGTCAGCTTTCGTTCCGCCTTGTGGCCGTATTTCCCGGTTACTGTCAACGTGTAAGTAGTGGTCCGTTCCGGACCTACCAGGAACTGTCCGTTGGGCGCGCCGTGAAGCGTCGGAAAAACCGGAGGATCGATCGATACTTCTTCCGCGTTCTGATCGCCGAAGGACAACAGGAATAGGTGCCGCGAGCCTTCCATCTTATGGTTGGCTACGCGGAAATAAGTAATCCGGGGCAGCGTCGCCTGGTCGGCACTCACTTGCAGGACGAACGATTCGCTCACGCTATGCCCATCATTGCCTTCGGCCGTCAGCGTGTACCGCGTGCCCTGGAGTGGCGCGATTTCCACGCAGCGGCTCAATGCCGGGGAGACGCCTTCCACCGGCGGCTCGATGCGCACGGCGCGCGCATTCAGAACACCGTAGCAAAGCACCGTCGGACTGCCCTGCGTCAGGTTCCCTTCGCGCGCATAGAATTGGAGGATTTTGACATCGGTGCCGCCATAAGTCCTGGCGAACTCGGCATTGCGGCGGACCTGTTCGGGGTCCATGCCCGTGCTTTGAGGGTGATGGCTCCAGTACCGGTTGAGAAATATCCAGCCCGCGTAAACCGCCGCGATGGCCAGCGAAACGCGTAACAGGATCCGGATGAAACTCCAGGACACCATCGGCTTACATTATACTGACTGCAAGGTTGTCCGCCATGCTCAGAGATTTGGCCTACGCCGTCCGCACGCTTCGCAAAAGTCCCGTGTTCTTCATCGCCGCCACCGGTACTATCGCGCTGGGCATAGGCGCCAGCACGGCCATCTTCAGCGTCACCAATGCCGTGCTGCTCCAGCCGCTGCCCTACAAAGACCCGGACCGCCTGGTGCTGGCGTGCGGCGACATGCGCAAGCGCAACGTCAAGGATTTTCCATGGTCCAATGCGGAGTTTTTCGATTTCCGCGACTTCGCCAAGTCCACCTTCGAACAGTTCGCCGCCGTGCGCACCGGGCGCGCCACCATTCCGCGCGAGGACGGCACCTCGGAGCAGGTGAGGACCGCCGCCATCACTCCGAATTTCTTCCCGATGATGGGTGGCCGCATCGTGCTGGGTCGAGACTTCGCCGAATCGGACGGCACTCCGCAGCCGGTCCCGCCGCCCAATCAGCCCGTCGGCGCAGCCCCGCCGCGACTGCCCGTGGCCGCCGTATTGAGCTATTCGTACTTCCAACACCGCTATGGCGGCAACCCTTCCATACTGGGCCGGACGCTGTTTGCCGGCGGACCGCAGATTGTGGGCGTGCTGGCGCCGGGGTTTGAACTCCTCTTCCCGGCCGATGCCGACATGGAACAATCGCCGGATTATTGGATTTCCGCGCGCCTTTCGTACGACGCGGCGCAACGGACCAACGTCTCGTGGCGCGTGATCGGACGCCTCCGGCCCGGCGTTACACTGGGGCGCGCGCAGGCCGAAGCCGACGCCGCCTCCATCGCCGAACAGAAGACCGATACCATTCTGCGTACCGCCGATTTTCACGCCCGCCTGGAGCCCTTGCAGGCCCACCTGGTGAGCGCCGTGCGTCCCGCCATCCTGGCGCTCATGGGAGCGGTCATTTTCCTGCTGCTGATTGCCTGTGCCAACGTGGGCAATCTCATGCTGGTGCGCGTTTCGCTGCGCGAGCGGGAACTGGCCGTGCGGACGGCGCTGGGAGGAAGCTGGTTGCGCCTGGTGCGCCAGATGCTGGTGGAATCGCTGGTGTTGGCCTCGGTGGGAACCGCGCTGGGCGTGGCGCTCGCGGCGTTCGGCATCCACGAACTGCGCCGCATCGCGCCCGCCAGTCTGCCGCGGTTGGATTCCATCCGGCTCGATCCGGTGGCGCTGGCCTTTTCCGTCGTGGCCGGTCTGGCCGCCGCCATCCTGTTTGGCCTGCTGCCCGCGCTGCGCAGTGCGCGCTCCGACGTGATTACCGTGCTCCGCGCCAGCGGCCGCACCTCCAACCTGGGCGGCGCGCGCGTGTTGCGGAACAGCGTGGTGGTGGTGGAAGTGGCCCTGTCCTTTGTTCTGCTGATCGGGTCCGGTCTGATGTTCCGCAGTTTTCTGGCGCTGCAGAAGATCGATCCCGGGTTCGATCCGCATCGTGTTTTGACTTTCCAGGTGTTCGCCCCCGGCGGCCCCTCCACGCCGCAGCAGCGCGCCGCCTCGCAGCAGCAGTTGCATGACCGTCTGGCCGCGCTGCCGGGCGTTCAGGCCGCCACCGCGTCCTTCCCGTTTCCGCTCACCGGCAACTTCAGCCCCATTCGCTGGGGACTCGAGCCGGCATTGGCTGACCCCAGCAAGTATCAGGCAGCGGATTGGCAAGTCGTCCAGCCCGGTTACTTCGCAGCGATGCGGACTCCCATCCTGGAGGGCCGGGAATTTGCCGACGCCGATAACGTGCCGGGGCGCTTGTACGTCATGGTTGACCAGGTGCTGGCCGGCAAGGCTTTCCCCCATCAGTCAGCCGTGGGGAAGCGCATTCTCACGCGGCTGATTACTCCCGAGCCGCAATGGGTGGAGATCATCGGGGTGACCGCGCATCAGCGCCAAAGCTCGCTGGCCGACCCTGGCCGCGAACAGATCTACTTCACCGACGGATTCCTGGGTTACGGAGCTAACCGCTGGGCCTTGCGGACGGCCGGCGATCCGGCGCGATACGTGGGGCAGGTGCGTACCGAAATCGCCCGGTTCAATCCGAAAATGCTGGTGACAGACCTGGAGCCCATGGACGCCGTCGTGGAGAAGGCGCAGGCGAGCACTCGCTTTTCGTTGCTGCTGATCGGTGTGTTTGCCGGCGTGGCCGTGCTGCTTGCCGGGGTCGGACTCTACGGCGTGCTCGCCACGGTGGTTCGCCAGCGGACCGCGGAGATCGGCGTGCGAATGGCGTTGGGCGCCGCACCCGGCAGCATCTTCAGTCTGGTAGTGGGGCAAGGCATGCGCCTCAGTGCGGCCGGCATCGCCGCGGGCCTGGTCGCCGCCCTGGCCCTCACGCGCGTCATGACCACCATGCTCGTCGGGGTCAAAGCCACCGACCCGGTCACCTATGCAGCCATGGCCTCGCTGTTCTTCGCCGTCGCGGCGTTGGCTTGTTGGATTCCCGCATGGCGGGCCTCGGCCCTGGATCCCACCGCTGCTTTGCGCGACGAGTGAATTCGAAAGCAAGCGGCGGAGTGCTTGCTCCGGGCCGTTCGCCCATGATGAGTGCAGGAGAGTCATCATGGGAATAGTGAACGACGAACAAAAGTGGGCGGCGGTCGAGCGGCGCGAGAAGGCCGCTGACGGCGCCTTTGTTTATGCGGTGAAAACCACGGGTGTCTATTGCCGGCCTTCCTGCGCGGCGCGTTCCGCACGGCGGCCGAATGTCACGTTCCATACCACCTGCGAGGAGGCCGAGCGCGCCGGATTCCGGCCATGCAAGCGCTGCCGCCCCAATGAGGCGCCGCGGGCGGAACAGCAGGCCGCGCTGGTAGCCAAGGCTTGCCGGTTAATTGAGGAAGCGGAGGTAACTCCGGGACTGGAGGCGCTGGCCGCGGCGGCGGGCATGAGCCGCTTCCATTTTCATCGCGTCTTCAAGGCGGTCACCGGCGTCACGCCGCGCGCCTATGCCGCGGCGCACCGGGCGCGGCGGGTGCGCGAGGAACTGAGCCGCAGCCGCACCGTTACAGAAGCGATCTACGGAGCCGGGTTCAATTCCGGCGGGCGCTTCTACGAAACCTCGCCGGGGATTCTGGGTATGACTCCCACGGATTTCCGCGACGGCGGCGCGCATTCCGAGATTCGCTTCGCCGTCGGGGAGTGCTCGCTGGGTTCCATCCTGGTCGCGGCCACTGCACGCGGGGTATGCGCGATTCTGTTGGGTGACGATCCCGAGCCGCTGGTGCGCGACTTGCAGGATCGCTTTCCGCGTGCCAACCTCGTGGGAGGAGATCGCGACTTCGAGCAGTTGGTAGCGCGTGTGGTGAGCTTTGTGGAAGCCCCGGCGCTGGGGCTGGATCTCCCGCTGGACGTCCGCGGCACGGCCTTCCAGCAGCGCGTATGGCAGGCGCTGCGCGCTGTGCCGGCGGGCCAGACGGTGAGCTATGCGCAGATTGCCCGGCGGATCGGCGCGCCCAAAGCCGTGCGGGCGGTGGCGCAGGCGTGCGGCGCCAACGCGCTCGCGGTGGCGATTCCCTGCCATCGGGTGGTGCGCACCGATGGCGCGACTTCCGGGTATCGCTGGGGCGTGGAACGGAAGCGGGCGCTGCTGGAGCGTGAGGCCGGGGCATGAACCTGGTACTCGACTGGGCGCGCATCGAAGCCGATCTGGATGCGTATGGATGCGCCGCCATGGGCCCGGTGCTGGACGCGGGGGAGTGCGGCGCGCTGGCGGCGAGTTACCCCGAAGACGCGCCCTTCCGCAGCCGCGTGGTGATGGCGCGTCACGGTTTCGGGCGCGGCGAGTACAAGTATTTCCGCTATCCCCTGCCTCCCCTGGTGGCGGAGTTGCGGACGGAGTTGTATCCCCGGCTGGCCGGAATCGCCGGGCGTTGGGAGGAGACCAGCTACCCGCCCGATCACGGCGCATACCTGGAGCGCTGCCATCGCGCGGGGCAAACCAAAGCCACTCCGCTGCTGCTGGAGTATGGACCGGGCGATTACAACTGCCTGCACCAGGACTTGTACGGCGAGCACGTGTTTCCCTTGCAGGCGGCGTTTCTGCTCTCCCAGCCCGGGCGCGATTTCGAGGGCGGCGAGTTCGTTCTCACCGAGCAGCGGCCGCGCATGCAATCGCGGGCGGAGGTGGTGCCGCTCAAGCAAGGCCACGGAGTCGTCTTCGCGGTGCATCGCAGGCCCGTGAAAGGGACGCGCGGAACGTATCGCGTCAACCTGCGGCACGGCGTGAGTCGCGTCCGCGGCGGGCGGAGGCATACCCTGGGGATCATCTTTCATGATGCAGCATGAACTATTCGCGGAACCAAGAGAGCCGCTCGCCGAAGGCGCCGTACTGTTGCGCGGATTCTGCGCGAGGGAAGTGGAATCGCTGCTGCGCGAGTTGGACAGCGTGACCGCGCCGGCGCCGTTCCGCCACATGATCACGCCCGGCGGCTATCGCATGTCGGTGGCGATGACCAACTGCGGTCCACTGGGGTGGGTTTCGGATGCATCGGGCTACCGGTACAGTGGGACGGACCCGGTGAGCGGCGCGCCATGGCCCGCCATGCCCGAAGGGTTTGTGCGCCTCGCGCAGGCGGCTGCCGCGGCGGCCGGGTTTCCCGCTTTTGCGCCCGATGCCTGTCTGGTCAATCGCTACGAACCGGGCGCCAAACTGAGCCTGCACCAGGATAAGGACGAGAAGGATTTTCGCGCGCCCATCGTCTCGGTATCGCTGGGCTTGCCCGCCACCTTTCTATTTGGCGGACAGCGCCGGAAAGACCCGGTACGGCGGTTCCGTCTCGTGACGGGCGATGTAGTGGTGTGGGGCGGACCCGCGCGCCTGACCTATCACGGCGTATCGCCGCTGGCGGACGGAGAAGATACGCTGACCGGGCGCTACCGCATCAATTTGACGTTTCGGAAAGCGGGTTAGGAGCCGGTCCGGTGGAATCGCGCAGCACCAGTTCGGGATCGATTACGATTTCGCTGGTGGGCTCCGGAACGCCTGGCTTCGGAATCAGGTAGCCGCAGATGATGTGCCCCACGCGTTCGCGCGGAATGTGTACGGTGGTCAGCGCGGGGTAGCAGAACTCGGAAAGTTTCACGTTGTCGAAGCCGGTGACGGAAACATCCTGGGGCACGCTCAGACCGCGCTCGCGCAATTCGCGGAGGGCCCCGACCGCGGTGATATCGTTGACGCAGATAATCGCCGTGGGCTCGAATCCGCTGGACAGCAGCGCGCGGGCGGCCAGCCGTCCGCCTTCCAGCGTATCGGCGTCGGCTGCCGTGCGAACTTCCAGGCTCGGAACGCGCGCCACCGCGTCCAGTACGGCTTTCAGGCGCTCGTTGATGGGACCGAGAATGGCGTGGTGGCCGACGAACCCGATGCGGCGATGTCCCAGGCTATGCAGATAGTCCACCACTTTCTCGATGCCCCGGCGGTAATCCACGCGAATGTTGGTGATGTTCTGCCGTGGCGTGCCCACGTCGTAGAAAACTACCGGCGTGTGGCTGTCGTTGAGTTCTTCGATCAACTCCGGCGCCATTTCGGAGACGATCGCGGCCAGTCCGGTGACCCGGCGGCCGATCATCAGGCGCACGCTCGTGACTAACTGTTCGGACCGGTAGTCCGTATTGGCCATGACCACCTCATAGCCGTTGGCATGGGCGTCGGCTTCGATCGTCTTATAGATATCGAAGAAGAACGGGTTCTCCAGGTTCGAAACGATCACGCCAATAGTCTTGCTCTTGCCGCCGGCCAGATGCCGGGCATGCAGATTGGGGTGATACTTCAGTTCTTCAATGGCCTTCATGACGCGCGCGCGGGTGGTGCTCTTGACGAGGCTGGCGTCATTCAGTACGCGAGAGACAGTCGCAGTAGATACCTTGGCCTTTCGGGCCACCTGTTCGAGCTTCATGTTCGTTTCTTCATTATTGTAACGGGCGGCCCGCTACGACACCTGCCAGTAGACCGAATAGCGCTTGTCGAAGATGCTATTCAGCGCCACCAGGGTGACATCCTTCGGCTGCCCGGTGGTGTGGAACTTCAGCG
>JARLGM010000076.1 GCA_031292755.1 Candidatus Sulfopaludibacter sp. | reverse complement strand
TCACCAACAATGTGGGGTATCCTCGCAAATGGCGCGACTACGGGAAAGTGGAAATCAAGCGCGACGACTACTTCGGCAATTCGCTGCGCCTGTCTGAGTTCCTGCGCAACCGGCAGATCGAAAAGATCGGCGCCCCTACCGACAAGACCGAGTGGGGCATGAGCACACCCACGGTCAACGCCTTCTACAGCCCGCAGCAGAATAGCATCAATTTTCCCGCGGGCATTCTTCAGTCGCCCTTCTTCGACCCCCGCCGCGATCTGGCCGTGAACTACGGCGCGGTGGGCGCGGTGATCGGCCATGAAATGACCCACGGCTTTGACGACCAGGGCCGCAAGTTCGATGGCGACGGCAATCTTCGCGACTGGTGGACCGCCCAGGACGGCGCCGAATTCGAAAAGCGCGCCGCCTGTATCGCCAGTGAATATTCCGGCTTCACTTCCGTGGACGATGTGAAGCTCAACGGCAAACTGACCCTCGGCGAGAACAGCGCGGATAACGGGGGATTGCGTGTCGCTTATATGGCCCTCGAAGACACCCTGAAGGGTAAGAAGGAAGTGGTGGACGGCCTCACTCCGGAGCAGCGCTTCTTCGTCGGTTTCGCGCAGGTGTGGTGCGAAAATGTGCGGCCGGAAGAAGCCCGCTCCCGCGCCATGACCGATCCGCATTCGCCCGGCCGCTTCCGCGTCGATGGCACGCTGCAGAACATGCCTGAGTTTCAAAAAGCGTATGCCTGCAAGGCCGGCCAGCCCATGGTCAGCGCCAATGCTTGCAGGGTCTGGTAGCATACCCGGCGTTATAATCGGGTTTCGTATCTGAACCGCAGAAATAAATAAGGAGCTTGCTTTGCGAAATAAAGTTACGGTTGTGGGCGCCGGGAATGTCGGCGCCAATTGCGCGGTGCGCATTGCCGATAAGGAACTCGCCGACGTCGTCCTCGTGGACGTGGTAGAGGGTGTTCCTCAGGGTAAGGGGCTCGATCTGCTCCAGTCCGGTCCGATCCAGGGCTACGACGTGATGGTTACCGGCGCGAACGATTACGAGCCCACGGCGAATTCCGATATCGCCATCATCACCGCGGGGTTCCCGCGCAAGCCTGGCATGAGCCGCGACGATTTGCTCCTGGCCAATTACGATGTGGTGAAGACGGCCACCGAACAGGTTGCCAAATACTCGCCGAACTGCATCATCATCGTGGTGACCAATCCGCTGGATGCCATGGCGCAGGCGGCGTATGGGGTCTCCAAGTTCAGCAGGAACCGTGTCGTGGGCATGGCCGGCGTGCTGGATAGCGCGCGCTTCCGCACCTTCATCGCCATGGAACTCAAGGTTTCGGTGGAGAATGTGACCGCCGTCGTGATGGGCGGCCATGGCGATACCATGGTGCCGCTGGTGCGTCTTTCCGGCGTCTCCGGCATCCCGCTCACCGAGCTCATGGACCAGGCAACCATCGACCAGATTGTCACCCGCACGCGCAACGGTGGAGCCGAAATCGTGAAGTATCTCAAGACCGGCAGCGCCTACTACGCGCCTTCCGCCGCCGCCGTGGAGATGGCCGAATCCATCCTCAAGGACAAAAAGAAGGTGCTTCCCTGCGCCGCTTATCTGGAAGGCGAATACGGCATCAACGGCCTCTTCGTCGGCGTCCCGGTGAAACTCGGAGCCATGGGCATCGAGAAGATCTACGAGATTTCGCTCACTCCCGAAGAGCTGGCATTACTGAAGAAGAGCGCCGCCGCGGTCCAGGAACTGGTAGACGTTCTGAAGAAGAAGTAGCGCCGGGCCGAAGGGGCGCCTGTGGATGACCGCGAGGCGCTCCGAGGCCGACAACCTGAAGGTGCAGGCGGCCCTCGAATGCAACGCTGGCGCGAATCGACGATGCCGGGAGTTTGCCCGTCGCTATCGCGTCCTTCCGCTGAGCAGTTGCGGCCTCTCGCAGAGGTCAGGCAGGCCCACGAAATACTTCTCTCGCTACAGCGCTTGCGCCTTTGATAATAGGTAGTGTGATGCGTTCTTTTGTATTCTTGTTTGTTCTTTCCTGCTGTTCCCACGCGTCTTTTCACGTTGATTACGCCACGTTCCTGGGTGGCTCGGTGGACGAGCAGCCTGCCGGCATCGCTGTCGATTCGGCCGGCAACGCCTACCTGGTTGGCACCACGACCTCCCCAGACTTTCCTCTGACTTCCACTGCCTTCGGCTCGGCAGCCAGCGGGCAGAGTTGCGCGTTTGTGAGCAAAATCAACCCGGCCGGCAGCGGCGCCGTATGGTCGGTCTGCCTGGGGAATTCCAAAGGCAATGCCGTTGCGTTGGATGCGAACGGCAATGTCTACGTGCTGACCAACTCTTCCACCGTCACCAAACTGACCGCCGGTGCGGATAAGATTGTTTACAGCAGGACGATCGCAGCAAGCGCCACAGGACTCGCGGCGGACGCCGCCGGAAATGCCTACGTGGTGGGCAGCGCCGTCCAAGGTTTCCCGACCACCGCCGGTGCGTATCAGCCGTCGCTGGCTCCGGGCACCTGCTACCCCCGCCCAACCACTCCCGTACCGTGTTCCGATGCCTTCGTCATGAAACTGGCGGCGGAGGGGAGCGTCGCGTATGCCACCTACCTGGGCGGGTCCGGTCCCGACCAGGCGAACGCCATCGCCGTCGATTCGCAAGGTAACGCATGGATCACCGGCCAGACGGTATCGCCCAATTTCCCGGTCACTTTGGATGCGCTCCAGACTACGTTTCACGGCGAAATCGATCTGGGTCCGGTGCAGTACGGAGACGCGTTCGTGGCGAAACTCGACCCCACGGGCCGCAAGTTGCTCTATTCCACGTACCTGGGCGGATCCGCGCCGGATGCGGGTCTGGCTATCGCGGTGGACGGTGCCGGCGCCGCGTACGTTGGCGGAGCCACCCAATCCACCGATTTCCCGACCACGCCGGGCGTAGTTCAGCGCGTTTACGGCGGCGGTGATTTGATTCCGAGCTTGGCTGCCGGAGACGCTTTTGTGGCGAAATTCAATGCGTCGGGCGCACTGGCCTACTCGACTTACCTCGGCGGGCCGCAGTACGAAAGCGCCGGCGTGATCGCCGTCGATTCGCAAGGCGACGCCTACGTCACGGCATTTGCCAACACGATGTCGGAACTGAGCCCCGACGCTTCGAAGATCGTAAACTCCGCCGGCATTTCCGGTTCCCTGGCACTCGACCCGCAGGGTGGCATCTATCTGACGCAAGCCTCGCTGGGCTCCGTATTTTTCCCCTCGGCCGGGGCGCTGCAAAGCACCTTTGGCGGCGGGACCTACGATGTGACCCTGGTGAAGATCGACTTCACCAACGCGCGGTCGGTCTGGATCGCCAGCATCCTCAACGCGGCGGGCCTACGGTCTGGAACGCCCTCCTACTTTCCGGTTTTCGACGTAGCGCCGGGCGAAATCATTTCCGTCTTCGGGAGCGGGTTCGATAGCGCCACTCGCGTGCTTTTCGACGGCATTCCCGCGACCATCCTTTATGCGGCAAACGGGCAGATCAATGCCGTTGTTCCGTTCGAGGTGAAGGGACCCGCGACCAATATCACGCTCCAGGGCGCCGGGCAGACGTTCGGGCCGGGGACCATGAATGTGCTCGCCGCGGTCCCGGCGATTTTCACCGACGACAACAGCGGCAAAGGCCAGGCCGCGATTCTGAACCAGGACGGCAGCGTCAACTCCGCCTCCAATCCCGCGGCGCGCGGGTCGGTGATTTCCGTGTTCCTGACCGGCGCCGGGCGCATGACTCCTCCGCAGGCGGATGGCTCTCTGGGGCCGATGGCTCCGCCCTTTCCCGCCACTGCTTTGGGCGCGGGGTGCAACCTGGGCCAGGTGCTCTACTCCGGCGCGGCGCCGGGGTTGATCGCGGGCGCGGTGCAGGTCAACGTGCAGCTTTCCCAAAACACCGGCACGGGCAGCAGTGTGCCCGTTGTGATCTACATCGGAGATTACGCCAGCGGATTCATGGGTGACACCACGGTGGCGGTGCGGTAGGAACTTACGGCATCTGGGGGAGGGCAGTTTCGAGGATCTTCGCAATCCAGCCGGTGTGGGGCCGGCCGCTGGCCGCAAGCGCCTTCAGTTCGCGGTCCACGTCATACGCCACACGGCGGATTTCCTGGCGGGAGCCGTCCAGCAGAAGGTACCCGGCACGACGGTCGCCGTCGTGCGGTAGGCCGACGCTGCCGGAGTTGGCCACAACCATGCCGGCGATCTCGCGAACGTAGGGACGGTGGACGTGACCATAGACAACGACCGGGCTGCCCAGCGGCGAGTAGGTCGCTTCCAGATCGGCGCCGGCCGCCTCCGGCGTGGGCGAACGCCAGAGGCTTTCGGGGCTGGCGTGGACCAGCGTCACGGCGCCGTGCACCTGCGTGCGCGGCAGATGGCGGAGCCAGTCCAGGCGCGCCTCGCCAAGAGCGTCCCGGGCGGCCGCGGCCATTTCTGCGAGCAGAGGCAGGAGCGGTCGAAAGCCGGGAGATTCGGCGGCGAACTCCGCCAGCGATTCGGGCCGGAACAGCATTTCATCGGTATTGCCCACGACACCCGGCCAACCGAGCGCGCGAATCCGGTCGACGACGTCCGCGCCGCCGGGTCCTCCGTCCGCCAGATCGCCGCCGTGAAAAATCAAATCGGGCGCGGTTTGCCGCAGGTCCGACAGGACCGCTTCAAAGGCGGTCCCGTTGCCATGGATGTCGGATACGATGGCGATACGCATAACAAGAGGATGCTACGCTGAAAGCATACCTTCCATGGGCGCAGTGCGCAAACCGGAAATCATGAGTCCCGCGGGCTACTGGCCGCAGTTACGGGCCGCCATTGAAGCCGGCGCGGATTCCGTCTACTTTGGCCTGAAACACTTCACCGCGCGGGCCAAGGTGGGTTTTTCGCTGGCGGAGCTGCCCGACGCCCTGCGCACGCTGCACCAGCGCGGGGTTAAGGGCTTCGTAACGTTCAACACGCTGGTGTTCGACCACGAAATAGACGAGGCTGCGCGCACGCTGGAGGCCATTGCGCGCGCGGGAGCCGACGCCATCATCGTGCAGGACATCGGGATGGTCAAGCTGGCGAAGCAGATTGCGCCGGACCTGGAGATCCACGGCAGCACCCAGATGAGTATCACCAGCGCCGATGGGGTCCGGCTGGCGCAGCAGTTCGGTGTGAGCCGTGTGACGCTGGCGCGCGAACTGTCGCTGGAGGAGGTCCGGGCGATTCGCGCGGTCACGGATTGCGAGCTGGAGATTTTCGTGCACGGCGCGCTGTGCGTGGCGTACTCCGGGCAATGTTTTTCGTCGGAGGCCTGGGGCGGCCGCAGCGCCAATCGGGGGCAGTGCGCGCAAGCGTGCCGCCTGCCGTACGAAATGATGGTGGACGGCAAGGTGCAGCCGCTGGCCGACGCGCGTTACCTGCTTTCGCCCGGCGATCTGTACGCTCTGAAGCAGATGCCGGAGATTGTCCGGATAGGCATCGCGGCGCTCAAGATCGAAGGCCGCTACAAAGACGCCGATTATGTGGCACTGACCACCCGGGCCTACCGCCAGGCGGTGGACGAAGCCTGGGCGGGGCGGGAACTGAGCATCGATCGCGCTGCCGAATTGCAATTGGAGCAGGTCTACTCCCGCGGGCTCGGGCCTTTCTTCCTGAACGGCACCAATCACCAGGCGGTGGTCAACGGCCGTGCGCCACGGCATCGCGGGGTGCCGATGGGAAGTGTGGCGCGGGTGACACGCGACAGCGTGCTGGTGGACGCCGGCGACGCTCACGCCATCGCGCCTCTGAAGGCAGGCGACGGCGTGGTGTTCGATGCGGCCGGCTGGCGCAGTCCCGAAGACCCGGAAGAAGGCGGGCGCGTTTTCCAGGTGGCGCAGACCGAAGGCAAACTGGAACTTCGCTTCGGCAACGGAGTCTTGAATGCTTCCCGCATCCGTCGTGGCGACTGGATCTGGCGTACGCACGATCCCACCCTCGATAAAGTGGTGCGGCCCTACCTGGAAGCGACTGCTCCGCTCCGCAAACAGCCCGTCAGCGTCAAAGCGATCGCGCGCGAAGGCCAATCGCTGCAAACCGAATGGAGCGTCAACGGAGCGAGTGTGCTGGTGGAGTCCGCCCAGCCGCTGGGTAGGGCGGCGAATCGCGCCCTCACGGCGGAGTTTTTGCGGGAGCAGTTAGGCCGTCTGGGAAACACGCCCTACGAACTGGCGGAACTCGATTTTGCAGTCGAAGGGGCGCCCTTCGCCCCGAGTTCCCAGTTGAACCATCTCCGGCGGGAGGCAGTGGAAAAGCTGCAAGCCTTGCAGAGTGCCCCGGTCGCGCGCGAGGTGCGCCCCGCGCACCGAGCGCAGATTAGTCCCCCACCCCCAACCCCCAACCCCCTGCTTCTCCACTTACTAGTCCGCTCCCCCGAGCAGTTGGATGCCGCGATCGCCTTGCGGCCCGCGAGTATCACGCTGGATTACCTGGACCTCTACGGGCTGAAGCCTTCGCTGGAAAGGGTGCGGGCGGCGGGCTTGCAGGCGCGCGTGGCCAGTCCGCGGGTGCTCAAGCCCGGCGAAGAGCGCATCACTGATTTTCTGTTGAGTTGCGGCTGTCCCATTCTGGTGCGGTCCACGGGACTGCTGGAGGCCCTGCGGACCCGCGAGCACCCGGAACTGACCGGCGATTTCAGTTTGAACGCCGCCAACGAAATCACCGCGTCGGAATTGCTGGCGCTGGGCATCTGCTCGCTCACTCCCACGCACGATCTGAACGCCGCGCAGGTCTCAGCCCTGGCGCGCCGCGTGGGCCCCGGGCGGATCGAGGCGATCGCGTATCAGCATCTGCCGGTGTTCCACACCGAGCACTGCGTTTTCTGCCGCTTTCTTTCCGCCGGGACCAGCTACCGCGATTGCGGCCGCCCTTGCGAGGAGCACCGCGTGGCTCTGCGCGATTCCGCCGGACGCGCGCACCCCGTGCTGGCCGATGTAGGCTGCCGCAATACGGTTTTCGGATCGGAAGCGCAGCAGGCCGGGGCACACCTGGAGGAGTGGCGCGCCGCGGGAATCCGGCAGTTCCGCCTGGAATTTGCACACGAATCGGCCGAGCAGGTAACGCGCGTGACCCGCGCTTTTGAAGACACGCTGGCGGACCGCTGCCCGGCGCGGGAACTGACACAACAGCTTGCGCGCATCGCGCCGCAGGGCATCACGGAAGGCAGTTTGTTTGTGCCGGAAGGCTATCTGACGCTGCCGGTTTTGCAGTAGCCCGCGCGGCGCTCGCCAGCCAGCGCCAACTTCAAACCAAGCCGCTGACCTACTCCTCCCTGAGAGCCGCGATCGGGTCTACCCGGACCGCGCGGCGGGCCGGAATACACGCGGCGGCCAGAGCGGTGAGGATCATAATCGCCAGGGCCACGGCGGTAGCGCCGGGATCGGTGGCGGTGAGGCCGAACAACAGCGACGCGGCGAAGCGGTCAGCGGCCAGCGCGGCGGGCAAGCCCACGGCAATTCCCATGCCGAGCAGGACCGCCGATTCACGCAGCACCAGCCATTGCACGCCGCCGCGCGATGCGCCAAGGGCCAGGCGAATGCCGATTTCGCGGGTCCGGCGCACCACGCCGTAAGAGAGCAGGCCGTACAACCCGGTGCAGGCGATGAGGAGCGCCAGCACTCCGAAGGCAGCCGAGACCTGGGCTATCATGCGTTCGGTGAAGAGGGCGCGGTTTTCCAGTTCAGTGAAGGGCACGATGTCGTCGATCGGCAGGGGCGGGTGCATGGTGCGCGAGATGCCCTGCAGCGCGACGGCGAGGGCATGCGGATCGCCGGAGGTGCGCACGGCAAGGGTCGCGAACGACGCGGGGTCCTGCCGGAAGGGCCGGTACAACATGGGTGCCGGGGCTTCGCGCAGGCTCAGCCAGCGCGTGTCTTTGACGACGCCGACGATTTCGGTATCGTGCGTCTCACCGGCGATCCGAAATCTGCGGCCGGTCGCGCTCTGGCCGGGCAGGACCCGTCGAACGAACAGTTCGTTTACGATTGCGACGGGTGTGGAATTCGCATCGTCGCGAGCGGTGAAGTCGCGGCCGTCCCTGAGCGGGATTCCCATCGCGGCCAAAAAACCGGGCGAGATTCGTTCGGTGAAAACATTTATGTCCCCGACGTTGGCCTCCAGACCGTGCCCCGTCAGCGGACGCACGTGAATGTAGCCGGCGGCGCGCACGCCGGGAATGCCCTCGGCGCGCTCGCGCAGCGTATCGAATGCATGCAGGCGCTCCGCCGGTGTGTAGCCTCGGAGAATCGGGATATTGGCTACGACAATTCGCTCGGGCGCCTGGGCGGGGTCAAGATTTTGCAGATTGTGCAACGTGCGGACGAACAGGCCGGCGGTCATCAGCACGGCGGTACACAAACCGACCTCGCAGATTACCAGGCCGCGGCGGAGCCAGCCGGAGGAGGTGTGGCCCGCGCCGGGTGTCTGCCGCAAGCCCGCAAGCGGCGCGGAGCGCGTCGCCTGCAAGGCCGGAGCCAGGCCAAAAAGCAGGCAGGTGGCGAGCGTCAGTGCGGCAGCGAATCCGATGACGTGGGCGTCGGGCCGGAAGGAAAGGTTGGGCAGGATGTCCGTGGTGTTCGGCGGCAGGAAGAGCAGCAGCGATCTGCTGATCCACTGCGCCGCGAAAATCGCCAGCGTTCCTCCCGCCACCGCCAGGAGTGCGCTTTCCGTAAGGAGCTGGCAGACCAGGCGGCAGCGGCCCGCGCCGATGGCTTGCCGGACGGCCATTTCCCTCTGTCGGGAGGCCGCCGAGGCAAGCGCGAGGCCAGCCAGGTTGGAACACGCGATCAGCAGGACGAATGCGACCAGGAAATCCAGCACCAGCAGGGGCCGCGAGATCCTGTCGCGCAAGGCGGAGATACCCGTACCGCCACTTTCCACATGGACGGCGCGATGGAGCAACGCGCCGGCTTCGGCGGCGACTTGCTCCGGCGTCACGCCGGGCCTCATGCGCGCAACAATGCTCACAATCCGGCCGCGGCTCCGGAACGGCTCTTCGGTGGGAATCCAGTCTTCGAGCGGGATGAAAATGTCGGCCGGCGTATCCAGCATGACGCCGTGGAAGCCGGGCGGCGCGATGCCGATTACGGTGTATTCCCACCCTAAACGCTGGAAACGATCGCCGATGGCGTCCGGGCTGGAGTTGTAGTGGGCGCGCCAGTAGCGGTCGCTGATCACCGCGACATGGAGTTCTCCCGGAGCAAAGGTACGGCCCCGCGCCGCACTGACGCCGAGCGTTTGAAAATAGTTGCCGGACACGGCCTGCATGGCGGTTTGCATGGCGCGGCCACGATCCGTGATTTCGAGAGTCCCGGGCAGAGACTGAATACCCGCCACATCCGAGAGAAGACGGGAATGGGTGCCCAACAATTCGTAAGCCGGGTACACAAAACGATCGCCCGGGGTATCGTGCAGCACCACCAGGCTCCGCGGGTCTTCCACCGGAAGCAGGCGCAGCAGCAAGCCATCCAGCACGCTGAAGAGCGCGGTGTTGGCGCCAATTCCGAGCGCGAGCGAAAGCACCGCAGCCGCGGCAAACACGGGATTCTGGCGCATGTTGCGGGCGGCAAAGCGGAGGTCCTGCAACACGGCCTGGAGGACGGGCAGCACGTTGCGGTCGCGCGTGGATTCGCGCAGATGGGTGCGGTTGCCGAACATGCGCGCGGCCTCGCGGCGAGCCTCTTGGGGAGACGCTCCCTGCGCTACCAGGTGCTCCACGCGCTGCTCCAGGTGAAACTGGAACTCGTCGTCGAGTTCGGCATCCATCCGGCGGGAGCGGAAGGTGTCGCGGAGTTTGCGGAACAGGGACATGGCGGTCAATCCTCGCGCAGCGCTTCGATGGGGCTGACGCGTGTGGCAGCGTGGGCAGGCAGCACGGACGCAGCCACGCCGCCGATGGCCAGCAGTGCCACCGTCGCCGCCATTGCAGGCGCATCCAGCCGCGGCACCTGGAAGAGCAGTTTGCCCACGAAGCGCGACAGCAGGAGGGCCAGCGAAAGTCCCAGTATCAGGCCCGCGCCGAGCAGCAGTGCGGACTCGCGCAGAAACAGCCACAGCACGTCGCGATTCTGCGCGCCCACGCTGATGCGGATGCCGATCTCCCGCGTGCGCCGCCGCACCGAATACGCGATCAATCCGTAGATGCCCACCAGCGCCAGCGACGTGCCCAGGGCGCCGAAGAGGGACGAGAGAAACGCCAGCAGGCGTTCCTGATGGATCTGGTTGTCGCGGAGCAGTTCCATGCCGATGGCGCGCGACACCCGATAGCCTGGCGCGGCGGTCTTGACGATCTCGCGGACGGCTGTTTCGACGGCCGGCAAGGGTGCGGTGCAGCGCAGTTCCAGTGAGGCGCCGCTGATGCGCTGCTGGTCCAGCGGCAGGTAGACCGTGGGCTCGACTGAAGCGCGGACGTCCTGGTCGCGGCTATCGGCCGTTACGCCGATCACCTCGACATTCTTGCCGCCCCAGCCGTCGAAGTGCTTGCCGAGGGCGTCCTGGCCGGGCCAGGCCAGCGCGGCCAGCCGTCGATTGACGATGGCCACCGGAGGCGCGGAGGCGCCATCGGCCGCGGTAAAATCGCGACCCCGGAGGAGCCTCATGCGCAGCGTGAGAAAGAATCCCGGGCTCACCTTCACGCCGTGAGTGCCGCTGAAATCCCGGCTGCCACCAGCCGCATCGGGCAGGGTGATGCTTGCACCGATCATGCCTCCGGACAGAATGCCGGGCGACGCGAAGGCGGCCGCCTCGACTCCGGGAAGATGCCGGGCACGGTCGAGAATCTCCCCGTCAACCTGTGCGGAGAACGCTACCCGTGGGCCTTTCAACGTCCCTTTGGGTCCGAGGTTCACGGTGAGAACGCGGTCGATACGGTAGCCCAGATCGATGGTTTTCAGGTTGCGCAGGCTGTGCGTGAACAGGCTCGCGCCGAACAGCAGCACCACCGCCAGGCTCACCTGCACCAGGATCAGCGAGCGCCGCATCGTGCCATGGTCCGCCATCGTCGAGCCTTTCAGTCCCGGGCCGGCATCCATTCGCGATGCGCGCCAGGAGGGATACACGCCCGCCAGCAGAATCGTGGCCACGCACGCCCCAAAGGTAAACAACAATACCGCGGAACTGGCGGACACGTTCAGCACCGCATAATCTTCGCCCGCGTTGAACAACGCCAGCAGAAGCCGGGTGAGCACCGAGGAAAGCATCAGTGCGAGCGCTCCCCCGCATGCAGCCAGCAGCGCGGTTTCCACCAACAATTGCCGTAACAGACGCCCCCGGCCGATTCCAATGGCCAGCTTAATGGCGAATTCCTGGCGGCGCTCCGCGGCGCGCGCCAGCAGCAGGTTGGCGAGATTGGCACAGGCCACCAGCAAAACCAGCGACACCGCGCCCATGAGGATAACCAGCGGATCGCGCAGGGGCGTGCGCCAGTTGCCGAACCCCTTGCTGGCATCGACAAGCGAGAATGTCGTGCCCTTGTTCGCGCGATTCTTCGGAAGCGCGTCCTCGATCGCCTGGCTGGCTGCCTCCAGACGAGCCGAAGCTTCGGCGCGCGACATCGCGCGTGGAATACGGCCGAGCATCCGCAACCATATATAGTTGGCCGACTGGCGCGGGATGCCCACTAGATCATTGCTTTCCGCGGTGGGAACGAACAGATCGTACTGGCTTTGCAGTTCCGCGCCGGTAAAGCCCGGCGGCGCCACACCCACGATCTGCAAAGCAATGCCGCGGATGGATAACGGCCGCCGCAGCACTGCTGGGTCGCCGCCAAACAGGCTCTGCCATGCGTTGTAGCTGAGCACACAAACCGGACGCGCGCCGTCGGTACGTTCGTCGGATTCGTCCAGCAGGCGTCCGAGCGCCGGCCGTGCGCCGAAAAATCGAAAGTATCCGCCGCTCACCATTTCGAGGGAGGCAGTGTGATCACGCCCGTCGAAATCGATCTGCACGGGCGCGTTGCGGAAAGCAATGAGGTCCGCGAAGATGCTGTCCTGCCTCGCCAGTTCGCGGAATACCGGAAAACTGAAGCTGCTGTTGTCGAAGCTCTTGATGTGGCCGTCCACCTGAACGATCCGGCTCGGGTCGGGTACCGGCAGTCTTTGCAGTAGAATGCCGTGGACCATGGTGAAGATGGAGGCGTTCACGCCGATGCCGAAGGCGAGCGAAAGCACGGCAACGGCCGTGAAACCTGGGCTACGGCGCAGATTGCGCGCGGCGAAGCGGAGGTCCTGGAGCAGCGAACGGAGAGGCTCCAGCAGGTCGCGGTCGCGCGTGGATTCGCGCAGGTGAGCGCGGTTGCCGAACAGGCGCGCGGCTTGGCGCCGGGCCTCTTCGGGCGTGGCGCCGGCGGCGATCAAGTCATCGACGCGCTGCTCGAAATGGAACTGGAACTCCCGGTCGATTTCGGTATCGATGCGGTCCGGCCGGAAAGTATCGCGAACTCTGCGAAACAGGGACATGAAGCCTCCTCACGCGAAATTCAGCATGGCCGCCACCGCCGCGGTGACGTTCTGCCATTTCTTTTCTTCCGCGGCAAGCTGGCGCCGCCCGGCGGCGGTCAGTTCGTAGTATTTGGCCTTCCGGTTGTTGCCGGAAACGCCCCACTCCGCACGAATCCAACCGTCCTGTTCCATACGGTGCAGGGCCGGATAGAGAGATCCCTCTTCCACACGCAGCGCTTCGCTGGAGACTGTCTGTATGTGCACGACGATGCCATACCCGTGCTGGCGCCCGCGTGAGAGTGTTTTCAGAATCAGCAGGTCTAAAGTGCCCTGCAGCACGTCCGGTCTGCCTTTGCCCATCCGGCCCTCCCTAGATATCTAGGAAGAGACTAACGCCAAATGGCCCAGGCGTCAAGAAAAAGGTGTTTTTCCTGCCCGAACGGCTAGCTGGCAATGAACACCGCACAGTGTAAGCTGGTAGAAAGTGGCTCCTTCCAAACCCAAGAAAAAACCTGCCGAGGCATTCCGTAGTGTGCGGCCGTTGCTGATGGACCTGGTGCGGCCGCGGCGCAAACTGCTCTTGCTGGGCTTCGTCCTGACCATCATCGGACAGGTGTCCAGCATGGTTTTGCCGATGAGCAGCAAGGGCTTCATCGACAACGTCATCACCAAGCGTCAGACCTGGCTGCTGGAGCCGCTGATTCTGGCGGTGCTGGGCGCCACGCTGATTCAGGCCGCGACCTCGTTCGCGTTGAGTCAATTGCTTTCGAAGGCGGCGCAGCGGCTGATCGCGGAGATGCGCCGGCGAGTGCAGGAGCACGTGGGACGGCTCTCGGTATCGTACTACGACGCCAACAAGAGCGGTCTGCTGGTATCGCGCATCATGACCGACGTGGAAGGCCTGCGCAACCTGGTGGGCACGGGCCTGGTGGATTTCGTGGGCGGCATTCTGAAGGCGTTGCTGGCGCTGGGCGTGCTGATGTTTATCAGCCCGGTGCTGACGTGCATGGCGCTGGTGTTCATCGTGGGTTTCGCGGGTGGTTTGAGCCAGGCGTTCAAGCGGATCCGGCCTATCTTCCGAGAGCGAGGCAAGATTTTCGCCGAGGTCTCCGGCCGGTTGACGGAGTCGCTGTCCGGTGTGCGGGTGGTGAAGGGTTATCACGCCGAAGCCGCGGAAGCCAAGGTATTTTCCGGCGGCGTGGAGCTCCTGCTGCAGAACGTTCTGCGCAGCATCACGGCGATTTCGATCATGAGCACTTCCGCCACCACATTGATGGGCGTCGTGGGTGCGGGAGTCTTATACCTGGGGTCGCGCCAGATTCTGGCCGGCAAGCTGACCACCGGGGGGCTGTTCGAATTCATCTTTCTGCTGGGGTTCCTGGTGGCTCCCATGTTCCAGGTAGTGGGCGTGGGCACACAGATTACCGAAGCGCTGGCGGGCCTGGACCGCACGCAGGAGATCCTGCACGAGAAGCCCGAGGATGAATCGCCGGGGCGTACGAAGAGCGTCGACGGCATTCTGGGCAACGTGGAATTCGACCATGTGAGCTTCGCCTACGACGCGGGGAAGGAAGTGCTCCACGATGTAAGCTTCGTCTCGCAGCCCGGGACGGTCACGGCACTGGTGGGTCCATCCGGTTCGGGAAAATCGACCATCATCAGCCTGGTGGCGGCGTTCCACGATCCGGGCGAGGGCAAGGTCCTGATGGACGGCCAGGATCTCTCGACGATTCGCCTGGATTCGTACCGGGTCAACCTCGGTGTGGTCTTGCAGGACACGTTTCTGTTCGATGGCACCATCCGCGAGAATGTGGGGTTCGCCCGGCCCGCCGCCTCGGAGGAAGAGATTCTGTCGGCGTGCCGCATCGCGCGCGTGGACGAATTCGCCGAGAAGTTCGAAAAGAAGTACGACACCATTGTGGGCGAGCGCGGCGTAAAGCTATCCGGCGGACAGCGGCAACGCGTTTCCATCGCGCGGGCCATTCTGGCGAATCCGCGCATTCTGATTCTGGACGAGGCCACTTCGAGCCTGGATTCGGAATCGGAGGCCGCGATCCAGGAAGGTCTGGCATACCTAATGAAGGGCCGCACGACGTTCGTGATTGCGCACCGCCTGTCCACCATCCGGCGCGCCGACCAGATCCTGGTGGTGGAAGACGGGCGGATTGTGGAGCGCGGCACGCACGATACGCTTTACGACCTCCGCGGCCGTTACTACGACCTATACACGCGGCAGCACGGGATCGACGCGAATCTGTTTCTGGCCCCCGGCGAGGGCGATAACGTGCCGGAAGCCGAGGCCAAGCCGCGCCTGGCCGGTGCGGCAGCACCCACGGCGGCGTCACTGCTGCGCGGCGGGACGGCGTAGAAAAGAGTCGTGGAAAAGCGGACGAGGCACGCACCGGCTTACCGATGCCGCGGGGTTCGGGATCTGTGTAACTCCGGCATTTTGCGCTTTGATGGGCCGGCCTGAAAGAGACTCGGAAGATGGTTACAGCAGGCGGACCTGCGGCACGTTGCGGCGGAAGTGCTCCGCGACCCCGGCCCGTGCCGATGAGCGGCAACCACCCTCCCCACGGGGTAAACGCCGGGCCGGTGGAAAACAAAACTGTCATCTCGTGTTAACCTGATCGGCGTATGCGGGCGACCGTACCAGCTATCGTCCTTGCCGCCGCGGCATTGACTTCCTGCCGCCACGAGCCCGCGCCCCGCCCGTCCGCAGTCACGCTCCCGGCCCTCCAGGCGGTCAGCGGCGCGCGCATCGATGTTCCCGATGAAATCCGCCAGTATCTCAACCATGACGGCTTCAGTTGGAAATGCAATCAAACCCCTCACTTCCTGCTTTGCTACCAGCCTGGTTCTCCCGCCGAGCGTTCCATCAAGGACCTGGAAATCATCGCCGAGGAGGACCGGGGAACGATCCTGCAGATGATCGGCTCTCCGACATACGATACCCGCATTTACGCCTTTTTTCTGAAATCGCGCCGGGAGTTGAGGAGGCTTATCGGATTCTATGGCGACGGCCGTTCGCGGCCCGCCCAGCATGCCACGTTCTACGTAATTGACGGCCCCCGTACCCTGGCTCACGAAATGGCGCACGAGATCCTCTCCAACCTGTGGGGAGCGGCGCAGGAATGGGTGGAAGAGGGGATGGCGGTGTACACCACGGAATTCCCCATCCTGGACGGCGACGTCCGCGTCTATTACTCGACGCACAAACTGCTGCCGCTGGACAAGCTGGTCAAGCCCGATTGGACCTCCTCCATGTACTCGGCCGATATCACCTATACCGAATTAGGAAGTTTCATGAAGTACCTGGACACCAAGTACGGCATCAAGAAGGTGGAAGAGGTGTGGCGCGGCGGCAGCGCCACAATCGAACAGGTCTACGGCAAGCCCCTGGCGGCGCTGGAAAAGGAATGGCTGGAGACGCTCAGCCAGCCGGCGGCGCCTGCGCGCACTCTGATTTTCCGGAACTGAAGTAGCGTGCCACGCGACTGGGAGGAACACTACCGCAACAGAGCGAATGCGGACCTATCGCCGGATGCGCTGGTGGCCGAAGCCGCCGAGTGGCTGCCACCCGGCGGTGCGCTCGACCTGGCCTGCGGAACTGGCCGGCATGCACTCTATCTGGCGAAACTGGGTTGGCAGGTGACGGCGGTGGACGCGTCCGCGGTGGCGCTCGACCTGCTCCGCCGGAACGTTGGGGGTTTGCCGGTCGACGTGCGGCGCGCCGATCTGGAGCGCTGCGAATTCACCATCGGGCCGGAGAGCTACGACCTGATCTGCGATTTCCTGTACTTGCAGCGGAGCCTGTTCCCCGCCATTCGGGAGGGCATTCGCCCGGGCGGACTATTCCTCGGCGCCATGCGGTTGGACGGCACGTTCCGCATCGAGCCCGGCGAGTTACGGCGCGAGTTCGCCGCCTGGAAGATTGTCTACTACTCGGAGAGCGGCGGCATCGCTAAGATCGCAGCGCGTAAAGCGTGACTAGCTGAATACTCCCGCGAGCGCGCTCTTGCCCAACACGTAGACGCCCCAGGGCAGAATCACCGAGAAGAGCGCCCCGCCAAAAGACAGCTTCTTGCCCGCCGCGGCTTTCAGCCCCGTGGCGATCAGGAAGATTCCCCAAAACGAGAACAGGTCGATGGAACTGGCCAGGGAATAAGCAAACTTCGAACTGGTTTGCGGATCCATGAAGGCCGCCGGATTGAACGCCAGCGGATTCTGCATATTGAAGTCGTCCGGATTTTTCAAAAAGATCACCACGATGGTCAGGATCGCAGAAACCAGGTATGTTATTCCGGCCCAGCAGACCACCGCGAAGACCTGCTTGAAACGCACCGGAGCGGACATGATTCCGGCGACGATCCCGAGTAGGATTCCGGCTTCGATCAACTCCATCAGGGGAACGGCGACGATGGGTCCGGCATAAGCGCCGATCGAGGCGAACTTCACCTGCATGGCGATGGTCTGTTCCCGCTGGTCCGGCGGCAACTGCTGCATCCGTGAATTGGTTTCGGCCTGGTGCCGGAACATCCGTTCCCAGCCGATCTTCTGTCCGATGAAATAACTGCTGCACAGCCCGGCAACGATCATCAAAACGATGGGCAGCAGGAACGACGGCCGCGCGGCAATATCGGCGAACGTCTTGCCCGGCTCGAAAAACACGCCCGCAATCCGCGAGAATTCACCCATACCCGCGGCATTCGGCTCGGCGGCCGATATATTTTCTGGAGTCATCTTAGGAGCGATTGTACTCCAGTTTCCCGCCATCCGCTCGGCTATCATATATTATTCATGCGACGTTACCTCGCTGTGCTGCCGCTGCTGTTGTGCGCCTGCAAATCCCCGGAAGAAAGTCACATGAAAGTCATAATCGGCGCGGTGATGATCGACGGCCAGGGGGGGCCGCCGGTCAGCAACTCGGTCGTCGTGGTGGCGGGCGGCGAGATTCGCGAGGCCGGCGTCAGCTCCAATATTCCGGTTCCCGCTGAGGCCGATAAGATCGACGGCTCCGGCCGCTTCCTGGTGCCCGGATTTGTGGACGTCTGCCCTCAGGCGGAACCGCAAGGCATGGTCCGCTCCGATTCGCCGGAGGAAGCCCGCGCTCAGGTGGCCGCGCGCGTGAAGGCCAAAGCGCCGGTCATTTACATCGGTAAATCTTCGACCGCCGCGACACAGGCGGCCCTGGAAGCGGCGCGCGAGGCCGGCATTCCGGCAATCGGATGGGCGGCGACCGAGGCCGGGACAAACGCATTGGTAGCGATGGGCGCTTCCGGCATCGTCGGCATGATTCGCGATACCGAAACGCTGGACGCGGCGCTCCTCGCACGCCTGCGAGATCTGCACATCGCGGTTGCGCCGGCGCTATCGACAATGCCGCCGGGCGGCGAACTGGAAATCGCGCGCCGCAATACCCTGAGGCTGTTCGCCGCCGGAGTGCCGATCGCTGTGGCCTCCCTCGGCGGCGATGTCCTGCGCGAAGCCGAAGCGCTTGCCGATGCCGGCATTCCGCCGCTGGAAGTCATTGTCGCCGCGACTCGCAATGGCGCGCTGGCCCTGCACCAACTGGAGCGCCGGGGCACCATTCAACCCGGCCGCATCGCCGACCTGATTTTGCTGGCCGCCAATCCTGGAGAAGACGTGCGCAATCTGCGCCGAGTGGCCGGCCGGCTGACTGCCGGCGAATGGATCGCGAAATAGAGCTCATCGCGGAGGCGCGGAGCCGCGGAGAAAGACGCAGAGAAGATCGAGAGGAAATCGGATTCGAGCCTTTCTCCGCGTTTTGCTCCCCGACTCCGGATGAAAGACTCTCGCGGAGGCATCAACTACAGCTTTGGTCGCGGGCGGCGCGCGTTGCCAGTTCGTCGCAGCGATTGTTGTCGCTGTGGTTGGCGTGACCCTTCGTCCAGGTCCAGGTGGTCGTGTGCCGGTTTACTTCCTGATCCAGTGCCTGCCATAGATCCTGATTGACCACCGGCTTTTTCGCGGCGGTGACCCAGCCCTTGCGCTTCCACCCATGGATCCAGGTGGTGATTCCATTCTTCAGATACTCGGAATCCGTCACTACTTCCACAGCGCAGCTTTCGCGCAGCGCGCGCAGGCCTTCAATGGCCGCCGTCAGTTCCATCCTGTTATTGGTGGTGTGCGCGGCGCATCCCCACAATTCCTTCTTCTGGCCGTTGTAGCGGAGAATGGACGCCCATCCGCCGGGTCCCGGATTCCCGAGGCAGGCGCCGTCGGTGATCAACTGAACCTGCTTCACGGAATCAGCACCGGCTCGCGATGGAAAAAGCCATCTACTAACTCCAGAATGGCCGGCGCCTCCTGCGCTTTGTATATTTCGCAACGCAATTGTGCGCCGTGACGCACCCCGTGAGTGAAGTAAGTGGCGAACTGCTTCATCTTTCCGACGCTATCTTTTTCGCTGCGCTCGATCAGCATGGAATAATACTGGCGCATCATCTGGTAGCGGTCCTGCTGGGTCGGCTCGACATACGTCCCGGTGTCCAGATACTCTCGAACCTGGCGGAAGATCCATGGATTACTGCTGGCGGCGCGGCCAATCATGACCGCATCGCAACCGGTCTCCCGCACCATACGCGCGGCATCCTCCGGGTTGACGATGTCGCCATTTCCGATCACGGGAATCTTCACCGCCGCCTTCACTTCGGCGATGCGCGTCCAATCGGCCTTGCCGCTATAGCCCTGCTCTCGCGTGCGCGGATGGAGCGCGATAGCCTGCAGGCCGCAATCCTCGGCAAGCCTGGCCATTCGCACCGCCACCAGTTCGCTGTCATTCCATCCGGCGCGGTACTTCATAGTGAAAGGGATGGCGATGGCGCGCCGCACTTCGCGCAGCAGTTTCTCTACCAGCGGCAGATCGCGCAGCAGACCCGAACCACCGTTACACTTGACCACTTTATTCACCGGGCAACCGAAGTTGATGTCCAGAATATCGAACCCCAGATCCTGGCAGACCCGCGCGGCATCCGCCATTACCGCCGGATCGGCGCCGAACAGTTGCGCCGAAATAGGATGTTCTTCGGGCTCGAACGCCAGGTACTTTTTCAGCGTCTTGGTGGGCTTGCGGGCGCTCAGGGACGCGCTGACGCCGTGGGAACTGGTGAACTCGGTCATGATCAGCCCGCAGCCGCCTAAATTTCGGATGAAACGGCGGAAGACGGTATCGGTGACGCCCGCCATCGGCGCCAGCACGGTGGCCGGCGCGATGCGAACCGGTCCAATCGAAAAATCAGTGGGAAACTGCTGCATGACCTGAGTGTTTCTTAAGTTTACCGGGTTTTTCGCCGGAAACGGAACCGGGCGGCGGGCCGTCTTTTGCTTTGGGAAAGGAGATGGGGATGAAGGCAGAGCATATCCTGGTACTGGTGCTAGCCGGGGCATTGGTAGGCGCCGGCCTCATGAAACTGGTCCAGAAACCTCAACCGGCCACGGTTGCAGCCGTCAGACCGGACCTGCCGTCCGTACCATCTCCGCCTCCGGCGCATCCGGTGGTGACTCCGCCGGCGCCTGTCGCCAAGACGCCCGACCCGGCGCCACCCCAGACATTCGAAACGCCGTCGCCCGCTCCGCCCGCGCTGCCGCACGCTCATGCGCCGCGCACGACCCGCCAGGCGATGCCGCGCGTCCAGGCGTTTGCCGCCAAGCCATCACCTTTCCCGGCGCCGCGCCAAGCTCCCATTGTGGTGCAAGTGCCGCCCGCCCCAGCGGAGGCGCTGCAATCAGCCCCCACGGCGGAAACTCCCAAGGCGGCGCCGCAATCGGAAGCGCCGTCCCCAATTCCTTTGCCACCCGCGCGCGTGGAGCCTGAGCCCGTAACGCCGGCTCCCTCGCCTCAACCTCCCACGGTTACGCTGAACGCCGGAATGCCGATACCGGTGCGCCTTGTGGATGGTCTCTCTTCGGAGCGGAACGCGCCCGGCGATATCTTTGTGGCCACGCTCGACCAGGAGCTGGTGGCCGATGGGTTTGTCATCGCCGAGCGCGGCGCGCGGGTCGAGGGGCGGGTCATCTCCGCCAACCGCGGCAATCGCACCAGGGGCGGCGCTGAGTTGGTGGTCCAGTTGACCTTTCTCCACACCTCGGATCACCAGCGGGTGCCCATCCGGACCGATGGTTTCCAGAAGCAGATGGAGCCGAATCACAGTGAGGATGCCGGGAAGATTGCGGCCGGAGCGGTGATCGGTGCCGCCATCGGCGCCATTGCCGGAGGAGGCAAAGGCGCCGCTGTGGGAGCGGGCGTGGGCGGCGGCGCGGGCACGGGCGATGTGCTGCTCACGCGTAAGCCGGCCACGCTGCCTTCGGAAACGCGCCTCACGTTTCGCCTCGGCGTGCCCGTCACGTTGACCGAACGGCAATAATTCATTTCACAATGGTCGTCCACATCGAGAGGCTGTTCGCATTGTCGTCAACAGCCGCTACCCGGATGGTGCCCCCGCCCAGGGAGTCAATCGCCAGCCCGAACGCACCGCCATTGTTGGGATCCACCGAATACTGGGACACGAACTGCCCGGCGGTAGTGAACTCCACCAGTTCGCTCGGCTGATTGGGATCCGCGTTGTGGCCATCGCTATTGGCTACCAGCAGGTGGCCATTGGGCGCCATCGCCAGGTCGATTGGGCCATGGAGGTGAACCGAATCCTGATAGATCTGCACCCCGACTGCGGCGGTCGTCGTCCGCGTGCCGGCCAAACCAATCGCGTACACCGCGCTGTCGGCCTCCGAAGCCACGTAGAGAATATCGTGCGCGGCATCGAACGCCAGTCCCGACGGGCCAACCTCCAATGCGGCGGGATCGCCAAAGTGGGTAAAGCCGGAACCTACCGTGACGCTATCGACAATGTTTACGGATTCGCCGGTAGGGCCGTAGATCACGTCGAAGCGGATGACGGTCCCATCCAGCACATTCGATACGAACACTTGAGCTGCGCCGTCTCCGGGATCATGGACAGCCATGCCCCATGGGCCATTCACCGGCGGCCCGTTTAAAGAGCCTAACAGAGTGCCACGCCGGTCAATGAAGAGCAGACCGCCCGCACCCGCGGTAGCCGAGGTGCCGTCCACGGTGGGCAAATACCCGGCGATCACGATACCGTTCGATAGAATGCCGAGCGCCGCGCCGAGCCCCATCCGGCTGGATTGGTAAAACACCGAAGTGGCGCCTTGCGGCGATATCTGAACAATCGTTGTGCCCGTTCCCTGCAGGTTTTGAGCATTGTTAAAATCCGACACAAGAATTCCGCCCGGCATCAGCGTGCCGCCGGAAGGAACGGTCCTGGGCACAAAGGCGACACCGTAAGGGTTCACGTCGCCATTGGGCGGAACGGTGGTGGCCTTGGATGCGGGCAGGGGTAAGACGTTCGGTTGAGCCTCGTTATGACGGGGCGCCGCCATAAGGCCGGTTGCGAGTGTGGCACAGAGTGCGTAAGAGACACGTCGGGTAATGAGTTTCATTTCAAATTCTCCTGCGTTGAAAATAAAATCGGTTGAAACGGTTGCGAGTCAGCCTCTCCGCCAAAGGCGGAAGGCGCCGGAGGACTGCGGTGCTTCGTCCGTCCTCCCACTCTCAGGAGCGACGCTTCGGGCAGATTTCCCTCACCGGGTGAACAGAATTTCTATCAGTTCGACTGATCGGGATCGTTCCTGCGATACTGGAAAGGCGAGGGCGCGAGCCATGGTGACGGTCAACGCGCATTTCGACGGTAAGGTTATCGTCCCGGACGAGCCCGTCGATCTGCCTCCGAACGAAGCCCTGATCGTGCAGATTGAACGGGTGGGGGGCGCAGCCGCTCCTTCGGAGGAATCGGTCTTGACGTGGCTGGCGGCCAATGCTGTTGACAGCGAAGCGTTGCCTGGCGATCTCGCGGACCGCCACGATCACTACCTGTACGGCCGTTCTTCCACGGACGAGCAACGATAGTGTCCACATACTTCGCGGATACGTCCTTCTGGATCGCCATGTCCAGCAAAAGGGATCAGTATCATTCCCAAGCTGTCGCCTGGCATCAGTCGGTGGTACGGACCGGAAGCCGGATCCTGACGACCGAGGCCGTCCTTTGGGAGTGGCTCAATGCTCTTTCGGACACTACCACGAGGGCACTCGCAGCGGAAGGCCATCGGCGGGTTCACGCTGATCGGCGAATCGATGTCCTCTCATTTCAGCCCGATCTCAACGCCGCCGCTGTGGAGTTGTACCGAGCCCGCTCCGACAAGGGCTGGAGCCTGACAGATTGTCTCTCCTTCGTGATCAAGGAACAACGCGCTGTCACGGACGCGCTCACCACGGACCGCCACTTTGAGCAGGCAGGCTTCAAGGCAAAGATGCTTGATCGCCCCTAAACTCCCGTCAGCCCTTTCGGAGCCATGGGCATCGAGCGAAGCCGCTGCCCTGTGGCATCGAAGATCGCATTGCCAATGGCCGGAGCCAGGGCCATGATGGGAGTTTCGCCGGCGCCGGCGGAAACCAGATCCTTACGATCCACCAGCACCGTTTCGATCACCGGCATATCCGCGAATCGCGGCACCCGGTACCTGGACAGCCGGTTGGTCTGAATTTTGCCGTCGGCGAATTCGATCTGCTCGAACAGCGCTCCCCCCAACCCCATCGCGACCGCGCCGTCCACCTGATTGCGGAGCTGTTCCGGATTGACCACCGCGCCGCATTCGAACGCCTGCACCACGCGCAGCACTTTCACCGCGCCGGCCGTGACGCTGACCTCGGCCACCGCGGCGATGTACCCGCCCTTTTCCATGCCGGCGGCCAGTCCGAATCCATGGCCCGCGGTTTTCTTGCGACCCTTCCACCCGAACTTGTCCGCCGCCGCCATCAGGACGTTGCGCACGCGCTCGTTCTTCAAATTCTTCAGCCGGAATTCCAGCGGATCTATCTTCACCGAATGCGCCAGCTCATCCATGTAGCTCTCGCGCACGAAATGGTTGGCCGTGCCCGCAAGCCCGCGGTACGACCCCTGGCGCAACGGCGAATCCGCCTGGTGCACCTGCTCCTTCTTGTCGGCCACTTCATAGGGCGTCTGCAAGCCCGACGGTCCGGAGTTGTAATTGTGAAACTCCCAGTGAGTCAGCGTCCCGTCGGGAGTCACTTTGCCCGCGACTTCGATCAGGCCGCCCGGGCGGAAATAGGCCCACGTGAGTTCCTCTTCGCGCGTCCAGTTGCGTTTGACCGGCTTCCCCACGGCCTTCGCCAGGCGCGCCGCTTCCACCGCCGCATCGCCATTGTGCTTGCCACCGTACCCCGACCCGGTATCCGGCATCAGCACTTGCACATGATCTTCGGGAATGCCCAGATCCTGAGCAAGTTCGCTCTTTACGCCGAAGGGCCGTTGCGTTCCAGTCCAAACCGTCAACTTCCCGCCGGCGTCCCACTCGGCCACCGCGGCGCGCGGTTCCAGTGGCGTGTGAGCAATGTACGCCACCGTGTATGGAACCAGCCCCGGACTCTCCACCGCGCCGCCCCGCGCGGTCTGCTTGAAGTGCGCGTAGACGTCTTTGCTGTTGGTCGCGCCGGTCACCGGCTTCCACTGGGCCTTCAACGCCGCCAGCGCTCTGTCCGCGGTTTGAGGATCCGGCGCCACCACGCCCACCAGGTCCGGACCCGCACCCTCGCGCCCTATCTGGAAGGTGTCGCGCACCACTTTGACTCCGGGGATCTGTTCCGCGGCGGAACTGTCCAGCGAAACCAGCCGGGCGCCGAACTGCGGCGGATACAGCACCTTGCCATACAGCATTCCCGGACGTTTCACATCGTAGGCGTACTTGTGGGCGCCGGTGACCATCTCTCGCCCGTTGATCTTGGGCACGCTGGTGCCCGCCACTTTCCATTGCGCCGCCGGAGTCAGGGCTTCGCTGGCCGGGATGGTGCGGGTGAGCTTCTGCCCTTGCGTCAATTCCCCAAAGCCCGCCGATTTGCCGGCCGCTGTCACTTTGCCATCCGCCACCTGAATGGATGCGCGGTCCACCATCCACTTCTGCGCTGCCAGGTCCACCAGCATTTCGCGCGCGGCCGCCGCGGCTTTGCGCATCTGGGGCCACATGCGGGGCGTGGTCTGGCTGCCGAAGGTGCCCATATCGAATGGCGTGAGCGTGGTGTCGCCCATGATCATTCGTATGGAAGCGACCGGCACGCGCAGTTCTTCCGCCACGGCCTGTGTCAGCGACGTGCGGGCATTCTGCCCCACTTCCACCTTGCCCGTGTAAGCCGTGACGGTGCCTTCTTCGCCGATATGCAGCCACGCGCTGACCTGCTCCGGCATGGCCTGGTTCATGCCGCGCCGCGCGCCGCCGCCGGATTCCTGCGCATCGGCATCGTCCACCATCCACACCACAATCCCGCCGCCCAACATCGCAAAGAAATCGCGCCGTGAGATCATGCCCGGCCTCCCTTCTTCGCAGCTTCGCGAACGGCCGCGACAATGCGCGGGTAAGTTCCGCACCGGCAGATATGACCGTTCATGCCGCTTACGATTTCAGCATCGGTGGGATGCGGCGTACGCTGCAGCAATCCCACCGCGCCCAGGATCATGCCCGGAGTGCACCAGCCGCACTGCATTGCTTCGGCATCCAGAAACGCCTGCTGCACCGGATGCAATTCGGCCTCGCGCGCCAGCCCTTCGATGGTGACGATGCGCTTGCCTGCCACCGTCCCCACCTTCGTCAGGCACGATTTCGTGGGCTGCCCGTCGATCAGCACCGTGCACGCGGCGCACTGCCCTTCCCCGCACCCGTACTTGGTGCCGGTCAGATCCAGATCGTCGCGCAGCACGCTCAAGAGCGTGCGGTCGGCATCGGCATCGATGCGCCGCTTCGCGCCGTTGACATCCAGTTGCGTGATCCTTGCCATACATCTATTCTCGCTCTACGACGACTTCTTGGCAGTCATCTCGAAGCCTTCATCGCGGCCCGGGAAATGCACTGTGAGTTTCATCTCGTTTCCGCTCACCACGCCATCGTAGGTGATCTTGAAGGTTTCGCCGTTCATTTCACGGCTGACTGCAAAGGACAGCTTGTCGCCGTCGATCTTGCCTTCGGAAATCTGGGCTTCGCCCATCTGGCTGGCTACCGAACCGGTAAGCTTGCCGCCATCTATTTTGAAAGTGAAGGTACTTTCGAATGTTCCATTAGGCGTCTCCACGGATGCCTTCCAGGTCCCGGCTACATCGGCGGCGGATGCGGTCAGGACAAAAGCAGCGGTCAGGGCTACGATCCACTTTGTCATGTGAGTCTCCTAGGTCAGTGTCCGTGTTTCGCCGGTGTAGGTCAAGCATTAATTGCCGCTAACATTAACTTCAATTCAGCACCGCAACGCGACCGCCCCGATACGCGTTCCTTTCTATAGGAGGCCTGAAATGAAAAAGAGCTTGCTGGCTGTTGCCGCGGTACTGATTGGCACCATGCTTTCCGGTTGCGGACCGGGTTACGCCGTAGCCGGGTATGGGCCGCCACCACCGCGTTATGGCGCCATGGGCTACGCGCCCGGACCGGGTTACGTATGGGCTGACGGCTACTACAATCGCGTGGGCGGCAACTGGGCCTGGGTGGGCGGTCAATGGATGCGTCCGCCTCGCGGCCGCTCCGCATGGGTGCATCCGGAATGGCGTCAGGAGCATGGCCGCTGGCGTTTCCGCCGCGGCTACTGGCGGTAGTAGGATAGACGATCGGTGTTCGTCGTCTATGGCGGCCTCAGAACGTGATCCCCACCATCACTTCGGCCTGGTTTTGATTACTGCTCAGGACGTTGGCGATGTTGAAGTGCTGGCTGGTCCAGCGTGTGTATCTCACCTCCGGCAGCACATGCAGGATGAGGATATGGATGTCGATTCCAGCCCCGACAACGGCGCCCATCGTCGTGCCCTTCTCCGGACTGCCCGTGACGGCGCTGGTGAAACCGCTCAACCTGTCGAACGCCACGCCGGCGTCGATATACGGCCGGATCACCTTCGCGGGGAAGCGGTACTTGAGCAGCAGAGGGAACTCCCAATCGCCGACATTGCTGACGCTGCCCAGCGCACTAGTGGTGGAGCCGATCACGTCCCGGTAGTTGAAATGGCGGTACAGAGCGTCCACTTCCACCCCGAATCCCCACGGCAAATGCAACTCCGCAGTGGGTCCGACAAGGTAGCGTTGCGTGCTGGCGCTAGCGCCGTTTACAGTGTTTACGAAGTCCGTAAGGGGAAGGCCGACTTTCAGTCCCGCGGAAAAAGGTTGGGCCAAAGCGGGGGCAGCAAAGAGCAACGGGAGAATGGCTTTGATAGTCACACCCTCAGAGTAAACGATTCCCCGAGATAGATGCGCTTGACTTCCGGATCGCGTTCCAGCGCTTCGGGACTTCCCGCACGAAAGATGCGCCCCTCATTGATGATGTAGGCACGGTCCGTGACCGCCAGTGTCTCGCGGACGTTGTGATCTGTAATCAATATGCCGATTCCCGTACGTTTGAGGTCGAAAATAATGCGCTGCAGTTCCAGCACCTGGATGGGATCGATGCCGCTGAACGGCTCGTCCAGCAGCAGAAAGCTGGGGCTGATCACCAGCGAGCGGGCAATCTCCACCCTGCGCCTCTCGCCGCCGGAGAGCATGTAGCCGCGGCTACGGCGCACCTTCTCCAAACCCAGTTCGTCGATCAACTGCTCCATCCGGGCGCGGCGCTCGTGAGACCGCATCGGCAGCGTTTCCAAGATGGCCAGCAGGTTCTCCTCGACGGTGAGTTTGCGGAAGACCGACGCCTCCTGCGGCAGATAGCTGATGCCGCGGCCGGCGCGCCTGTACATCGGAAGGCTGGTGATATCCTGATCGTCGATCAGAATCCGTCCGGAATCCGGACTGATCAGCCCTACGATCATGTAGAACGAGGTCGTCTTGCCGGCGCCGTTGGGGCCCAGCAGGCCGACTACTTCACCCTGTCGCAGGTGGACGCTGACGTCGTCCACCACACGCCTGCCGCGATACGACTTCGAGATTTCGTCGGTCTCCAGTTTGCTCATCGCGGCCTATTTGTTTTTCCGGTAGATTTGCGACTCGACAGGTTGGCTTGGGCTCCCGTTAACCAGCAATCTATCATCGTTAGCATAGTAGGTCAATTCCTGGGCCTGCGTGTTGACATGGGGCGCTCCCTTCACCGTGTCCACCAGCTTCGCCACCTTCGGTTTCGGGCTTCGGATAATCACCTTCTGATCGGCCGTGTAGTATTCGCTGTGCTCGCCGGTGCCGGTTCGCGTGTGTCCTTTGCCGGTGTTGACGATCAGCACATTGCCGTCCGCGAAGGCCTTGTCCAGCCGCGAATCGGAGCCGGACTCGGCCAGGAATGCGCGCAATTCGGTGCTGGTCACGTGCATGCCCGGACGGTTCAGATCCACCCCGCCGGTGTAGTGCGCAAGCCGGTTGCTGTCGGTATAGACCAGGTGCGGCGCCTTCACCACGGTCAGAACGGCAGGAGCGGCCTTTTTCTGAGGATCGCCCTTGCCATCGTCCTTGGCTGTCTCCCAGAGGTTGTTGATCACGTGGCCGTCGGCGATGAGGCCCTTCTTGTCTTTCCGGTCCAGATCGACTACGTCGGCGGTAATCCGGTTGGCTCCCTGCCACATCACCACGTTGCCCTCGTAATGGATGGCGGTGTTGCGATTGGTGGACACCATGCGGCGCGCCTGCGCCTGCAGCGGTTCGTCGCCGGACAGCATCTGCGAATTGCTATCGCCGGCTTTATCGGGCATGCGGCTGGAGTTCACGTTGCCCTCGGCGGTGAAATCGCCGGTAGTCTGATTCATGCGGATGCGGTCGGCGGCAGTGGATCCGGTGGCGTCCCACATGCGCGCGGCGGAATCCAGAACGATCAGGTTCTGGTCGGAATCGAGCGTCGCCTTTTGGGCGCGGGCATTCCGGTCGCCTTCCACGTAAGTGAAGTCGCCGTTCTGCTCCATGGATGACAGCTTGTTGGTTTTGGGATCGAAATGGGCCGTCAGTTCCCTGCTGGTAGTGAAACCGGCCGGGCGTGCCGGTTCCTTTTTCTGAGCGCGCAGTTTGTTTTCATCGGCGGTGGCTTCGGTCTGGGTCTTCACGGCACCACCGTGAAAGCTCTGGATGTGATTCTGCGGCGCATACGCGATCAGGAAGTCATTGCCGTTGACGATGCGGTGATGGTCCGAACCGGCATTCGGGAGGAACTCCAGGATTCCCGGTCCATGGGTGACCACCGATTCCATTTCGTGGCCGCCCGGCCGCATCTTCATTTCCAGGTTTTCGCTGCGCAGAATATGCGTCTCGCCGAGCTTTGCCTGGCCCGGAACCGGCAGCGGGCGTTCGTTCACCACGCCGTTCCCGGTGGCTGAGACGTGGTTCAGCAAGCTCTCCTTTTTGTCGATAGTGAAATCCAGGTCCACGTGATTCCCGGTGACTGTGGTCTCCGCGGTCTGCCCGGTGGAAACCAGGCGCGCATTGTTCTGGCCGGCGATTTTCTGGATCACGCCATCCTCGTTGAAATCCACCAGCAGGTCGTCCGCTCCGTATTGCACGTTGCGATTGGGGTATGTGTCGGTGCCGTGGCCGTGAATTGCATGAACTTGTTTCAAGGTGCGGCGGACTTCGTCATTCACCTTGGTTTCCTCCAGGTGGATGACCACGTTCTCACCCTCCACCTGGGTATTTTCGCGAGTCAGCTTGCCCCACGGGCTGAGGTCCACTTCATTCAGGCTCTCGTGGTAGGCCAGGCTGGATGCCTCGATTTTGAGCGGCTTGGCGTTGGGACCTTCGGGCGTCCAATCCACTTCCACCGCGCTCTTGAGGCGCAATTCCTTGCTGGGCGGATCGTAGAATGCCCCGACGGCCTTACCGCTGCCACGCTCGAAGGTAAACGTCGTCGGGCGGTCGGTTTCGGCCCGGCCGGTGACGGTGTCCACGGTGATGCCGGAAGAGCGCACCGAAATCGGGGTGTGCTTCGGCTCGCCCTGCATTGGCAGATTGAGCGTGATTTCGGCCTCGCCTTCAGAATAAAGCCGGTTGTCGTTGGCGAAGAAGGTGGCGGCGGCGCTCTTGCTCAGGTCGTATCCGGTACAACTCTTGTTGTACATTTTCAGTTCGACGTTGGTCAGGTCGACATGGGAGGAATCGCTGGACTGCTCGAATTTGTGCGCCTTGATGTGATACAGCGGGCAGGGGGCCGAACCGTTCTTCTTGTTGTACTCGTAGTCGTCCGCTGCGGCGTTCAGTGCATCGGACAACGGGCTCGGTCTAGCAACCGCCTGTTTGGCATTGACCTTCTGTTGGGTCCGGTATTGGATGACGACGCCGCCGAGGATCGCGGCGATGGCCACCAGCAAAAGCCAGCGCGTGCCTCGCATGGGTTACCACTAATATAACGTGTTAAGCAAACAGTTCGTTGCAGCCAACTGCAATCTCCCCAGCCTTCAGGCTGGCCGTTAAGGGGATCAACTGCACGGGCGAATCCTGGTGATACTCCCAGGCCAGCTTCTTCACCGGGTCGATGATCCAGCAGTATGGCACGCCCCAGGCATGGTAAGCCTCGCATTTGGCGAACAACTCGCTCGGCCGCTGGGAGGGCGAGAGGATTTCGACGCAAAGCAGTGGGGGGTCGATGAGAATGCCGTTTTGAAATTGTGCACCTGGCCGAGTAAACACCAGATCGGGAATCCGCACATCGTCGCCCTGCCGGATCGACAACTCGTGGGCGACCCTTCCTTTGCCCATTGATTGAAAACGCCGAAGGATCAGCTCTAGCGTTGTCTCCATATCCATATGTTCCAGAGTGCCCATTGGTTTCTGAAAGAGTTCTCCACCGATCAGTTCACACTCCGGCTCATAGTGGCTGCGCAGGTACTCTTCGAGGGACGTTCGTAGGGCGGTGGCCATAGACCTTCTTCCATTTTACGCTGCTATACTGCGCGGTGTGAATCCGAAGCCCATTCGCATCTTCATCACCGGCGGGACCTTCGACAAAGAATACAACGAACTGACCGGGGAATTGTTTTTTCAAAACACACACCTTCCCGACATGCTGGGCCGGGGACGATGCCGCCTGGAGGTGGCCGTCGAGACGCTCATGATGATCGACAGCCTCCAGATGACCGATACCGGCCGCCAGTTGATCCTCGACCGGTGCGCGTCCGCCGCCGAGGAGCGGATCGTGATCACGCACGGCACCGACACCATGGAAACCACCGCGCGAGTTCTCGGCGAGCAGGTTGCCGGCAAGACCATCGTACTCACCGGAGCCATGGTGCCCTATACCTTCGGCAGCTCCGACGGGATGTTCAATCTGGGGACGGCCCTGGCGTTTGTGCAGACCTTGGCGCCCGGGGTTTATGTGGCGATGAACGGGCGGTGCTTCCCTTGGAACAGGGTCAGGAAGAACCGGAAAGAGGGAGTCTTCGAGACAGTCAATGAATCTTAGCGTAATCCTGTCAAGAATTTTAAATCCATATTGTTCTTTTACTTACAGCAGAATCTTGTCACTCTACCGAAGAGTGTGCTAATAATGGGTGGCGGAGCAAGCGTGCTCCTCAACCCTAAACCAATTCACCAATGGAGGTAGTTGTTCCATGAAGATTCGTCCGCTCTATGACCGTATCGTGGTCAAGAGGATTGAAGAGCAGGAGCAGAAAGTCGGCGGTTTGTACATCCCGGATTCGGCCAAAGAAAAGCCCCAGGAGGGCGAAGTAGTGGCCGTAGGTAAGGGCAAGCGCCTGGAAGACGGCAAGACGGTAGCCCTGGATGTCCAGGTTGGCGACCGCATTCTGTTCGGCAAGTACTCCGGCAGCGATATCAAGCTGGACGGGGAAGAATATTTGATCATGCGTGAGGACGAAGTCCTCGGAATTCTGGACGCCGCTCCCAAAGTGGCGAAGAAAGCTAGCTAAAGGAGTCAAAATAAATGGCGAAACAGATTGTTTACTCAGAAGCTTCCCGCCAGGCGATCCTGCGCGGAGTCAACCAGCTCGCCGATGCCGTAAAAGTGACCCTCGGCCCCAAGGGCCGGAACGTGGTCCTGGAAAAGAAGTTCGGCGGTCCGAATATCACCAAGGACGGCGTCACTGTGGCGAAGGAAATCGACCTGAAGGATCCGCTCGAGAACATGGGCGCCCAGATGGTCCGCGAAGTGGCTTCCAAGACCAGCGATGTGGCCGGCGACGGCACCACCACCGCCACCATCCTGGCTCAGGCGATTTATCGCGAGGGCGTGAAGGCGGTTGCCGCCGGCGCCAATCCGATGGCTCTCAAGCGCGGCATCGAAAAGGCCGTGGAAGTGGCCACCGAAGAAGTCAAAAAGCTCTCCCATCCCGTTTCCGGTGAGATGATCGCGCAGGTTGGAACGATTTCGGCCAACAGCGATACGACCATTGGCAACATCATTGCCGACGCCATGAAGAAGGTCGGCAAGGATGGCGTGATCACGGTGGAAGAGTCCAAGACCATGGTGACCGAGTTGGACACCGTGGAAGGTATGCAGTTCGACCGCGGCTACCTCTCTCCTTACTTCGTGAGCGATCCGGAGCGCATGGAAGTGGTTCTGGAAGATCCCTACATCCTGATCCACGAAAAGAAGATCAGCAACATGAAGGACCTGCTGCCGCTGCTGGAGCAGATCGCCCGCTCCGGCAAGCCGCTCCTGATCATCGCCGAAGAAGTGGAAGGCGAAGCCCTG
>JARLGM010000075.1 GCA_031292755.1 Candidatus Sulfopaludibacter sp. | reverse complement strand
CTGGAACGGCAAGTACCGGCGTCCAGCCGGCCTGGTCAGCGATGGCCACGATGGCGGCTACGACGTGCCCATGAAGGGCGACCTGCTGTGGGTGTACGAGGGGCTCACCAACTATCTGGGTGAAGTGCTGGCGCCGCGCAGCGGGCTCTGGACCCCGGAACAGTATCGCGATTCGCTGGCCCAGACTGCCGCGATGCTCGATAACGAGTATGGCCGCCGCTGGCGTCCCCTGGAAGACACCGCCGTCGCCGCCCAGACGCTCTACAACGCCATCGACGATTATTCCGAGTACCGCCGCGGCACGGACTACTATCCCGAAGGCTCGCTGGTCTGGCTGGATGCCGACGTCCTGATCCGCCAGAAGAGCAACGGCGCCAAATCGCTGAACGATTTCTGCCAGACATTTCACGGCGGACCGGGCGGCGCGCCTGCCCTGAAAACGTACGCGTTCGAAGACGTGGTGGCGGGCCTGAACGCCGTGCTGCCGTACGATTGGGCCGGCTTCTGGAACCAGCGGCTGCACTCCACCTCGCCGCACGCGCCGCTGGGCGGCATCGAAAACGGCGGCTGGAAACTGGTCTACGACGGCACCCGCTCCGATCTGTGGAAGGATTATGAGGAAACCGACAAGCTGGTGGACCTGAGCTACTCGATCGGCCTGAAGGTGAAGGATGACGACGGCACCATCATCGATATCTCCTACGGCGGTCCGGCGCGCGCTGCCGGCATCTCGCCTTCCGTGAAGCTGATCGCGGTAAACAATCGCCAGTACAGTTCCACGGTGCTGCGCGAAGCGGTGCAGGCCACCGCGTCCGGCAAACCCCTGGAACTGCTCATCAGGAACGGCGAGTATTTCGAAACGCACCGCATCGACTACCGCGGCGGCGAGCGCTATCCGCACCTGGTGCGCGATGCCTCCAAGCCCGATATCGTTTCGCAAATCACCGCGCCGCTGGCGAAGCATTGAGGTATATTCGGGAAGATATGCGCAACGCTCCCTTGCTGCGATTTGCTCTGGTAACGCTGGCGGCGGCCGGCGTGTGGCTGGCCTGGAGCCAGAATCCGCCGGCGCAGTTGACCATGGAAAAGGTCACCCCCAATCTCTACGTGATCATGCAGGACGGCGGCAACGTGGCCGTCATGCCGACCAGTGACGGCGTCATCGTGGTGGACGACAAATTTGCCCAGGACGCTCCGCAGATCATGTCCAAAATCAAGACCGTAAGCGATAAGCCGGTGCGCTACGTGATCAACACCCACCAGCATGGCGATCACACCGGCGGCAACGAAGCCATGCTGGCGGCCGGCGCCGAAATTCTGATTCATAAGAACGCCCGCGCCAATATGGTCACCGCCAAGCAGCCCGGCCTGCCGCGCATCACCTTTAGCGACGAAACGCAGGTCTTCGCCGGCGGAAAGGAAGTGCGCGCCCGTTACCTGGGCCGCGGCCATACCAACGGCGATGCCGTAGTCTACTTCCCCTCCGAGCGCGTGCTGCACACCGGCGACCTGTTCGTCTCCAGCGGCGCCCCGTTTTGCGACACCGCCAACGGCGGCAGCATCAAGGAGTGGGACGGCACCGTTCAGAAGATCCTGGAGAATTACGATTTCGATACCGTCATTCCGGGCCACGGCAACGTGGCCAAACGCGCCGATTTGCAGAAGTGGGTCACCACCCTGGCCACCATCCGCACCCGTGTGAAGGCAGCCTGCGCCGGCGGCGCGGCGGACGCGGTAAGCCGCTTGAACCTGGCGGACCTGGGGATGGCGAATCTCGGAATGCTCGGCCGCGGCATGACCGGCATGTGCCAGGAATTGCAATAGGTCAGTCTCTTTTAGAGCCTTTGAAGGGATTGACTACTTCCAGCTCCATAATCCGCTGGCCGTCCGTGAGATCTTCGGTGTACAGACGGGTGGCTCCACTCCGTGCTGCCGTAACCACCACGAGTCCGTCCCAGAACGACAGACTATGCCGCGTGGTCAGGTCAACTGCCGCCTGGATGGCACCGTAATCGATCAAGGCAACCGGCCACACGGCGATGCGGTCCAGATATCGGAGTGCCTGTTCCGAGGTGAGCGGCGGCTTGATCTTGCGAGTCAGCGTTACGAACAGCTCCTGCAATACCTGCGTGCTGGTTCGCAAAGCGTCCTGAGTCATCAGGTCCCGCAGGAGTTGTTGAGCAACCGGCGAACGTTTGGGATCGTTGCCGGCGAAGGCATATACCAGAATGTTGGTATCGACAAACGACGGTCCTGGCTCGCTAGCGCTCATGCAAATCGTCACGCGTCCAGTTGATCCGGCCGGCCCGAATCTTTGTTGTGCGGAAGATATCCTCAACATCCGCAATCGCGGCCTGCCGTCGATCGGTCTCCCGCACCAGTTGCTCCAGATAGTTACGAACCAGTTGATTGACGGACGTGTTGCGGTCCAGCGCGGCTTTGCGGGCGGCCCGCAACAGATCTTCGTCCAGAGTCAGTGTCAGGTTCTTCTGCACGAAATCAGTGTAGCACAGGATCTGTGTGCTACTTCGTCATGAAGTTCGTGTCGGCCCGCCAGATTCTCATCGGCGTTCATCCGCGTTCATCGGCGGCCCATATCTCCGGTTCTTCTGCACTACTTCCCCCACGCCGCCCGCAGACGTTGCCAGGTGACCTCCAGGTCCTCCGGCAGCACCCGCGTCTCGCTTACCACCGTCATGAAGTTCGTGTCGCCCGTCCACCTCGGTAACACGTGCAAATGCAAATGGCCGGCGATGCCCGCACCCGCGCTCTTGCCGATATTCATCCCCAGGTTCAAACCCTCCGGACGATACACCGCGCGCAGATGACGCTCGCAATCGCGGGCCAGTTGGAACATCTCCACCAGCGCCTCTGCGTTCAACTCTTCCAGCGTCGCCACATGCTGGTAGGGAACCACCATGACATGGCCGCTGGTGTACGGGAAGCGATTCAGAATGATGAAATTGGCCCCGGCGCGATGCAGAATGAACGTTTCGTGGTCGTCCGTACCCCGGGCAGCGGCGCAGAAGACGCACTCGCCGGGCTTATCGGATGTCGTAATGTATTGATATCGCCAGGGCGTCCAGAGATAATCCACGATTACGGGTTGGGAACCTGCTCGGGTGTGGGCGTGGGAGGCACTCCGCCGCCGGTTGGGGGCGCGGGGGTGGCCGAGTTGTTAACAACGTCCTTCAGTTCCTTGCTGGGCTTGAAATACGGAATCTTCTTGGCGGGCACTTCAACCCGCGCGCCGGTCTTGGGGTTGCGCCCGATCCGGGGTTGCCGCTGGCGTGTTCGAAAGCTGCCGAAACCGCGGATTTCGATCTTATCGCCGGCGCGCAGGGACCTCACGATGCTGTCGAAAATGGCCTCCACGATGACTTCGGACTCCTTCCTAGTCATCTCCACCACTCGGGAGACTTCTTCAATCAGATCGGCCTTCGTCATCGCATTCTCCTAGCGTCTCAATAGCTTACGAAACCGCAGTATCGCGTGAATACAAAGAAATTGCAAGTTATTCCAGGTTCCGATCCTTGAGGCTCATGACTTCCTCGATCGTACTGGTTGCGGCGGCCGCCTGGCGCTGGTAGTCCTCGAGGCGCGTTTTTTCCTCGTCATTCGCCACGGCGCGGAGACTCAGGCCGATCTTTTTTTCCGCCTCGCTCATCTTGATGATCTTGAAGTCCAATTCCTGCCCGATTGCCAGCGGAGGCTGATCCGAGCCCCTTCGGCCCGTAAATCCAGGCACTTCCGAGAAGTGACACAGCCCCTCGACACCTTCAGCCAGTTCCACGAATCCACCGAAACTCGCCAACCGGCAGACACGGCCATGCACCACATCGCCCACCTGGTGGTTTTGGAAGTAACTCTCCCAGGCGTCCGGCTGCAACTGCTTGATTCCTAAACTCAGGCGGTGCGCGGAAGAATCGATATGCAGAATCACCGCCTGTACGATTTGACCCTTTTTCAAAATTTCTGACGGGTGCTTCACACGTTTGGTCCAGGAAAGATCGGAGACGTGGACCAGCCCGTCGATACCCTCCTCGATCTCGATGAAAGCCCCGAAATCCGTCATATTGCGCACCCGGCCTTCCACCACCGAGCCGACACTGTAACGGCTGTCGATAGTGGTCCACGGGTTCGGCTCCAGTTGCTTAAGCCCCAGCGAAATGCGGCGGTCCTTCGGATGGACCTCCAGGACCACAGCCTCCACCTGGTCGCCCGGTTTGACCACCTTCGAAGGATGTTTCATGCGCCGCGACCAGGTCATCTCACTGATGTGAATCAGGCCTTCCACCCCCGGCTCCAGCTCCACGAACGCGCCGTAATCGGTCACGTTGACCACCCGCCCGATCACGCGCCCGTCCACCGGATACCGCTCAATCACCGTGTCCCACGGGTCCGGTTCGAGCTGTTTGATTCCCAGGGAAACACGCTCCTTGTTCCGGTCGAATTTCAGCACCTTTACGGCGACTTCGTCGCCCACGTGCAGGACTTCCGAGGGGTGCGTCACCCGCCCGTACGACATGTCCGTGACGTGCAGCAAGCCGTCGATCCCGCCCAGATCGACAAAAGCGCCATATTCGGTCAGGTTCTTGACCGTGCCGATCACCACCGCGCCTTCCGACAAGTGCTCCAGCGTGGCGCTCTTGCGGATGTTGATCTCTTCTTCCACCGCCATCTTGCGCGAAACCACCACATTGCCGCGCCGGCGGTTCAGCTTGATGATCTTTACCGGAACGTCCTGGCCGATTAGAGCATCCAGGTTGTGTACGGGACGCGGGTCCGCCTGCGAGCCCGGCATAAACGCTTTGATCCCCACGTCCACTGCCAGGCCGCCTTTCACGCGCCCCAATACGCGCCCGGAGATGACCAATTGATCCTGGAAGGCTTTGTCCAAATTGTCCCAGATCCGGAGGCGGGCGGCGCGAGTGTGGGAAAGCAGCACGTAACCTTCGGGCTGCTCCCCGCCGGTGTCGATCATGACGTCAACGACATCGCCCGGCTTGACCGTTATTTCGCCATTCTGGGCCTGAAACTGTTCAATCGGAACGATGCCTTCGGATTTGTAGCCGAAATCGATGATCACGTCCTTTGCCGTGATCTTAAGGACCGTTCCAGGCAGCACCTCATCGGCCGCGGGCGGGGCGAAGTGACTATAGTCTTCTAGAAGGTGCTCGTAATTGTCGAACTCCGGGTCTACTTGCCCTTTGTTTTGGTCTACGGCCATTACGCCTCCACCGCTTGCTGATTCACCGTGAACTGCAGAGCATTCGAGGTCTGCGGCAGGCTCCATTCCAGTGACAACGCGTTCGTTCCGTAATCCCCGAGTTCTAGGTTCGATGAGACCATGTGGCGATTACTAGCAAACCACTGAGAGATCAGTATGTTAGCAAATATACGCCGACTCAGCGGAGCTTGTCAACGTCCGGGGCCGGCTGACGATTTTTGCCACCGTGCGAATTGCCTCTTGGAAGTTTTGCCGAAAGGGTCTACAATCGGGCTGTCTTAATAAAAGGATCCCCGGGATTCGCGCGCGAGTATCCAGGTTTTGATACCGGCCTTTTAGGAGGTACATAATGTTTGACAGCCTCGCGGATCAGATCAGACACGACGAACAGGGACAGACCAGCAACAAAGAGCGCGCCATCCGTTATAGCGTGATCGCGGTGATTTCGGTGCTCCTGTTTGCTGCTTTGTATATGGCCGTACGAATGGGGGCCTGAGTAGCGCCCCAGACTGGCAGCAGTCTGATGATTATTGCATCGGCGCAATCCGCCGCATGACGGATTTGACCTTCTGCGCGTAATCGCCTGCTGGGTTGTACGTCACCAGCAACTGATCCAAACTCTTGCGCTTGTACTGGATGGCGTGACTCAGATAGTATCCGACCGCATGAATCCCTGCCGTGGGACTGGAAAAGTGCGCCCGTCCGGAATCCCACCCGAAAATGTTATTGTTTTGTGAGGCTTTCCCGCCCGTGGATTCGATAAACGAAATGCTGGGCAGCAGGCGCCAGTCCAGGTTGTAAATGTCCGCGGCTTCCAGAAATGCGAAAGCGTACTCTTTGGCGGGGCAGTCTCCAGCCTCGAAAAACCTGCGGAGTGCTTGAAAACGGGGATCTTTGCGGTAGTCGGCGTGCGGCGATTTCGGGGTTTCGCGGGGGGCCATCGCGACGGGCGACACGACACCCGCAAACAATACCAAACCACTGGACAACAGTTTTCTCATCCTTGGAACTCCTTGATTTGAAGTGATCGAGCTGCCGAACGCAGCGAAGGAATGGGAAGGGGAGTGCGGCACTCCCAGGCTGGCAATTAAGGAACCGACATAAGTTGAGATTATACCACTATGAGTGGAGCCGGTTTCCAGGGGGGATTTCCCTTGCCGTGTATGAACGGCCACCATCGGCGGGCCGCGCAGGTGTGTCCGCTTTCAGGACGGTCTGTCCGGTTCTGGACGGCAGGGGCTGCCTTCCCGCCCGGCCGCACCCGCGGTCATGGCTTAGGATGCAGTTGCCGGATTGGCACCACATCTGCCCCGTCCCCGAACCATGGACTTGCGTTACGCTCTTCGTTCTCTTCGCAAAGACCCCGGTTTTGCCGTGCTGGCGATAATCGTGATGGCCCTCGGGATCGGCGCCAACACCGCCGTATTCAGCGTGGTGCATGCGGTGCTGCTCAAGCCGCTGGCGTTCAAGGATCCCGACCGCATCGTCACGCTATCCTCGCTGTGGAAGACTAGCGGCCGCCGCGGAACGGTGTCGGCGCCCGACTTTCACGACTGGCACGATCAAAGCACCTCCTTTGCCGCCATGGCCTATTACGACGACGATACCAGCGCCGTCACCGTGCACTCCATGGCCGAATACACACCCATCGCCACAGTCACCCCGGAGTTCTTCGATGTATTTGCAGTGCGGCCCGCGATCGGCCGCGAGTTCTCCGCCGAAGAGCGCAAATCCGGTACCGGTATCCTGATCGGCTACGCCTGGTGGCAGAGCCATTTTGGCGGGCGCCCCGACGTGTTGGGCCAGCCGCTCCGCATGTTCGAAAAAGACCTGACCATCGTCGGAGTCATGCCCGCGGGGTTCAGTTTCCCCGGCAAGACGGCAATCTGGCTGGCGGCGAATTCGATCTTTCCGGAGACTGAGTCGCGCTCCGCGCATAACTACCTGGTGGTGGGGCGCCTCAAGCCGGCTGTAGCAATGCAACGCGCCCAAGCCGAAATGACTGGCATTGGAGCGCGGCTGGAACGGCAGTATCCCGACAGCAATCTGAACAAGAGCGTCGCCGTGACCGGGATGCGCGATTCCATGGTGGGCAACGTGAGGCTGATGCTCTACGTGTTGCTGGGGGCGGTGGGACTGGTGCTGCTGATCGCCTGCGCCAACACGGCGAATCTGCTGCTGGCCAGGGCCACGGCGCGCACCCGCGAAATCGCCATTCGCGCCGCGGTAGGCGCCGGCCGCGGCCGCATCGTCCGCCAGTTGGTTGTGGAAAGCCTCCTGCTGGCCGGCATGTCCGGGGTGGCCGGTGTGCTGCTGGCGCTGTGGGGGGCCGCCGCACTGGTCGCGCTGGCGCCAGCCAACGTCCCGCGCCTGGCTGAGGCCGGAATCGATGGCGGCGTGCTGGCTTTCACGTTCGGGGTTACCGTGCTCGCCAGCCTGTTGTTCGGCCTGGCTCCCGCGCTACAGGCCTCGCGCGTGGATCTGAACGACGCGCTCAAGCAGGGTGCGGCGCGCGCGGTAGTGGGCGGTGGCGCGCAGAGCCTTCGCGGCGCCCTGGTGGTCATGGAGATCGCGTTCTCGGTCGTGCTCCTGGCCGGCGCCGGGTTGCTGATCAAGAGTTTTCAGACGCTGCAAAGTATGCCCCTCGGGTTCCGTCCCGAGCACGTTCTGGTTATGCAGGCGGAAGTGCCGGAGATGGATCTGGATGGGCGGCGCCGCGCAGTCGAATTCTACAAAGGCTTGATTGGCGCTACGGCAACCACACCTGGCGTCGAGGCGGCAGCCGGCACCCGTACACCGCCTGGCCGGGTGATGTCCAACGGCGGCTATTGGGTTGACAACCTGCCGGAGCACCGGACCATGGCCGCTCCGCAGGCGGTGTTTTCGGTGGTCTCGCCCGGCGTGTTCAACGCTCTAAAGATTCCGCTGAAGGCCGGCCGCGATTTCAACGCCCGCGATACCTACGAGGCGCCCTCCACCATCGTCATCAACGAGAGCCTGGCGCGCCGGTCGTTTGCCGGCCAGGACCCGCTGGGCCATACCATGTTCTGCGGCTACGATACACGGTCGATGAAACCCATGACCATCGTCGGGGTAGTGGGCGATGTGCGCCAGTTCGGTCCCGCGACCCCGCCATGGCCCGAGATCTACATGTCCTATCAGCAGCACCCCCGCTCCGATCTCCAGGTGCTGGCGCGCACCGCGGGCGATCCGCTGGCGCTCTCGGAAACCTTGCGCCGCATGGTGCGGGACCGAAATCCGAATGTGCCGGTGAAGTTCTCCACCCTGGAAGAAAACCTGGCGGAAAATGTGGCCGCGCCGCGCTTCCGGACGCTGCTGCTGGGCATCTTCGCCAGCCTGGCGGTGGTGCTGGCGATGGCCGGAATCTACGGCGTGATGGGCTACGTGGTGGGCCAGCGGAGCAATGAAATAGGACTGCGGATGGCCCTCGGCGCAAGCCAGGGCAGCGTGTTGCGGCTGGTGCTCCGGCAGGGGCTGATTTATGTGGCGCTCGGCCTGGCGCTGGGATTGGCGGGAGCATTAGCCGCCACGCGCCTGCTGACCAGCATGCTCTTCGAAGTGAAACCCACCGATCCGGTGACTTACGCGGCGGTGGCCGTCCTGCTGGCCGCGGCGGCCCTTGTCGCCGGCTACGTGCCGGCCCGCCGCGCCTCCCAGGTGGATCCCCTGATCGCCCTCCGTCAGGAATGAATAAGGGGAATGAAAAAGGGGACAATGAAAAAAATGAAAAAGGAATGAAAAAGGGGACAGACGCATTTAAAAAAGGGGACAGACGCATTTTTAAAATGCGTCTGTCCCCTTTTTTAGCCTCCGCCACATCTCCACGAAGCCTTCCACCGGAATCTGCTCGGCGCGCAGACCAGTTTCCGGCCAGGTGTCGATGCGTTCCTTGCCGTAGACGGGGATTAGATTATTGCGCAGCGTTTTCCGCTTGTGAGCGAAGCAATGGCCCACGAAACGAATCAGGTCGTCAGGCCGGTCTACCGGCGCCGGGAGCGGCTCCAGCATCACCACCGCGGAATCCACTTTCGGCGGAGGCTGGAATGAGCCGGGCTTGACTCCGAACAGGTAGCGCACGTTCGCGAAGAGCGCAGTCTGCACCGTGAGGAAGCCGTAATCGCGAGTGCCCGGCTTGGCCGCCAGCCGTTCGGCCACCTCCTGCTGCATCAGAAACACGGCCGAAGGCGCGCCCAGCCGCACGGTCTTTTCCAGGATGGGAGAGGTGATGTAGTAAGGCAGATTGCCGGCGATGGGCGCCCGCCCCCACTGCCTGAGGTCCGTCTGGAGCACATCCGCATGCACCACTTCGAGCCGCGGATTGCCCGCGAACTTCGCTCGCAGGTGCTCCACCAGCAGGGGATCCACTTCTATGGCGATCACACGGGTGGCGCGCTTTAGTAATTTTTCGGTAAGGGCGCCGCGGCCGGGACCGATCTCAATGACCAGATCTAGCCTCGCGGGGCAGACGGCCGCGGCGATGCGCTCCAAAATCGAGCCGTTAATTAGAAAATGCTGTCCGAGTTTCTGGCGGGACAGGGCTTCAGCCCTTTACCTGGATCGCTTCACCGTGACTCCACAGCGCCTTGCCCCAAGTCGGTTTGCCGAAGGAAGTCGCCGGAGTCCAGGTCGAAAACAGAATGAAATTGCGCAATTCTTCGGAATCCTGCCCTTGAATCACTTCGTAATCGGCCACTTTGCCGCGCTCATCGATGATCAGCTTGACCACCACGTCACCGCCATACCGTACGGGGTTGGAACGGCTCAGGCTGGGGTCGGTGAAAATCGGGGCAGAGACGTCTCCGGAGAAACTCCGCGGTGTCGCCGTCAGGTCGGGAATCCACATGCCGAACAGCAGAATGGCGGAAATGATGCCGCCGGCAACCGGGAGCGCCACCGGACGCATCATATTCTGGCAGTGGATCTGGAACACGGACACCCAGTTGTGGATGCGGGTTCCGAAACTGACGCGGGCGATCCGGCGGATCCGATCCCGGTCCGCGATGGCGCGCAGATCTGCTCGTAAACGGGCGGGCATGGCCGGCCGAGCCATTTCCCGGAGAGAGGCGCGCATTTTTGCCATCGATTCGTACTGAGCGCTGCATTCGCGGCAGGACTCGATGTGCGCCAACGCATTCTGCCGCTCTCCGCCAGATGTGCCCTGGTCGACGAGCGACGAAATCAGTTCTTGCACGTTTTCACAGCTCATAATTTACTCGGCCGTTTTCGGCACCAGCTTCAGGGCGGGTCTGGCTTTTATGCTACCCGCCAGTTCGTCCCGCAGGGCTTCCCGGCCACGCAGGATTCGGGACTTGACGGTCCCCAACGAAACTCCCAGCACTTCCGCGATCTCCTCGTAACTCAAATCGGTAATATCGCGAAGCACAACCGCTTCGCGGAAGATCGGGTTGATCCTTTCGAGAGCAGCTTCAATCATCTGGTGCTGCTCCCGGTCTGCCGCCTCTTCGTACGGCGAGCGGCTTCGGTCCGGAATACTCTCCTTCCAGTTGCGGGTTTCTTCAGGGTCGGTATCCAGTTCTACTTCGCGGCGGCGATGCCGGAAGAACCAGCGGCGCGCATTATGGGCCTCGTTGACCGTGATGCGATAAATCCAGGTCTTCAGCGTGCTTTGCGCACGGAAGCTCCCGATATTGCGAAATACCTTGAGAAAGACTTCCTGAACGACATCGCCGGCTTCCGATTGATCGTTGAGCAGGCGGAATGCCAGGGCAAACACCGGCTGCTGAAAACGAGTGAGCAACTCCTCGTAGGCGCGTTCCGCACCTTCACGGAGGGCTTCCACCAGGCGAAGATCGTCGCTCTCGACGCTCGCCTCGGTTGTCCGATCCGAACTCAGGTCCAAGATTGAAGTGGCCACCGGCAGCCTCACATTCAGCCTGACTTCAAACTACCAGGAAACTCTAACGCTTGCAAAGGAATAGACACCTCTTTACCGTCAAAAGTTCCCGTATCCCGTAAGCTGTTGATAAACTGGACGTTCATGCCTCTCATTTCAGCCGGTATCCTGAACGAATTCGTGGAAGAAATCCTGCTCGCCGCCGCCGTTCCGGCGCACAAGGCTTCCATTACCGCCTCCTCCCTGGTGGCTTCCAATCTCCGCGGCGTGGATTCGCACGGCATTCAACTGCTGCCCTTCTATATCGACCAGATGCTGGCCGGCGAGATGGACCCGCGGGCCGATGGCCACGTCATTTCCGAAATGGGCTCGTGCCTGCTGTTCGACGGCGAGAACGGACTCGGCCAGTGGGTGGCCGACGTCTGCTGCCGCCACGCGGTGCGCATCGCCGCGGCCCAGGGTATGGCGATGGTCGTGTCGCGCGAATCGAACCACTTCGGCGCCGCGGCCTGGTGGGCGCAAAAGATGCGCGCGGCCGGGCAGATTGGGATCGTCACCTGCAACGCCTCGCCCATTGTTCCACCCTGGCAGGGCCGGGAAGGCCGCATGGGGACCAACCCGATCTGCATGTCCGTCCCCGGCCCCTGGCTGCTCGATATGGCCACCACCACCGTAGCTGCCGGCCGCATCTTCAAAGCGTTTATCAACGGGCAGCCGGAGATTCCGCAAGGCTGGGCATTCGATTCCGAAGGTGTCCCCACCACCGAGACGCAAAAAGCGTACAAGGGCATGCTGATGCCGCTGGGCGGCTACAAAGGGAGCGGCCTCGCCATGATGGTCGAGATTCTCTGCTCCGTGTTGAGCGGCGGCGCCATGGCCAACGAGATCGGCGGCATTCGCGTGCGCGGCAAGAAAGTCCGCAATAGCCAGATGTTCATCGCCATCGATGTATCCCGCTTCATGCCGGTGGAGGAATTCACGGCGCGCGTGGAGCAACTGGTAGCGCTGATGAAATCCACTCCCGCGGCGCCCGGCTACGACGAAGTCATGGTGGCCGGCGATCCGGAGTGGCGCACCGAGGCCGAGCGCAGGCAGAACGGCATTCCCATCGCCGACGGAAACTGGGACAGCCTGTGCAAGGCGGCGGCGCGGGTGAAGGTGGAGACGCCGGCCCGGCTACAATAAAAGCAAGTGCTGGTCTCCATTGCTTCCACAACAGAACGTCCCGCGTGGCTGCGCGCGCCCGCTCCCGTGGGGCCAAACTACCGCGAACTGAAAGACCTCATCGGGCGCCTGCGGCTGCACACGGTTTGCGAAAGCGCGGCTTGCCCGAACGTGGGAGAGTGCTGGAACCAGCGCACCGCCACCTTCATGATCCTGGGCAACGTCTGCACCCGGCGATGCGGCTTCTGCGCCGTGCAGAAGGGCGCTCCGCTGCCCGTGGATTACGATGAGCCGAATCGCGTGGCCGAGGCCGTGCACGCCATGGGCCTGGAGTTTGCCGTCATCACCAGCGTCAATCGCGACGATCGCGCCGACGGCGGTGCGGAACTATTCGCGCAGGTCATCCGCGCCATTCGTTGGCGCGTTCCCGGCTGCGGCGTGGAGGTGCTGATCCCCGATTTTCAAGGCAGCCACGCCGCCGTCGAAATCGTGATGGAAGCCGCGCCGGATGTGCTGAATCACAATACCGAGACCGTGCCGCGCCTGTACCGGCAGGTGCGGTTGGGCGCCCGCTATGAGCGTTCCCTGGACGTGCTGGCGCACGCTCGCCGCATCTCTCCCACCACGCCCACCAAGAGCGGACTGATGTTGGGCCTGGGCGAAACCGCGGAAGAGGTGCTGGCCGTAATGCGAGACCTGCGCGCCCACCACGTCGAGATTCTGACCCTGGGACAGTACCTCCGCCCTTCGCCCAAACACCTGCCGGTAGTCCGCTACGTGCCCCCCACGGAGTTTGCAGAGCTGAAGAAAGCGGGATACGAAATGGGTTTCGGACATGTGGAATCGGGTCCGCTGGTCCGCAGTTCGTACCACGCCAAAAAGGGGACAGACGCATTTAAAAAAGGGGACAGACGCATTTAAAAAATGCGTCTGTCCCCTTTTTGGGTGCCCCTTTTTGGGTGCCCTTTTTGGGTGCCTACTTCCCCATCGCTTTCATGATGAACGCCTGGACTTCCGGCTTGATGGCATACTCCTGCCGCCGCAGCTCCGGCCAGTTGTCTTTATCGGCCCACATTTTGTTCAGGCCTTTCTGAATTTCCGGATCGCCTCCCGTGAAGCCGGCCAGCAATTCCTTCCAGCGCGCCGCCAGCGCCTGCCCTTTGGGACCGGCCGGGTCTTCGTGCAGCGAAGCTTCGATATCGGCGAACAGCTCCGACCATTGCCTGCTGACTTTCTCCTGCAACTCCAGCGACCACAGCTTCTTGCGATCTTCCACTTTAGCCTGTGCCTCCGGCGTGTAATATTTCTTGGACCACTCGGTATCGTTCTGCATTTCAATCTCCTTGATGATCTTCTTGAACAAATTCCAGTCCGGCTCCTGCTTTGGTTTCAGCGACTGCTCGGCCGTTTCAATCGCATGGATCGCGCTGTCCAGTTGCCGCCGTTTGTCGGCCAGCACGCGCCGCTGCCGTCGCAGCGACTCCGGCAGCCCGGATTCCTTCTTCAGCAGGTCCCGGATCTGTTTCAAAGGCAGCCCCAGAAACTTCAACACGACAATCTGTTCCAGGCGCGCGAGGTCGCGGTTGCCGTAAAGCCGGTATCCGCTGCCGCTGCGCCGGCTGGGTTTCAGTAGCCCCAACCGGTCATAATGGTGCAGCGTACGAACGGTCACCCCCGCCAGTTCGGCGAACTCGTTCACCCGGTACAACGTGTCGATGTCGTGTTTCAACGGCCGCCTCTCAAAAACATCATCAGGCCTGACGTTACGTCAGGGTCAAGAGATATCTCAAGATCATTGCAACAAGATGTAGTCCCGCTCCTGCACGGTGACATTTCCTTACTGTCGCTGTGTCACTCAGTATGGATTTGCCACTATACTGCAATGCAATCGCAAAGAAGAGAGGCGGGATCGGAATTACGGCCGCGTTTTCGATTTCCTGCGAAACGCGCCGAGAGCCAGCAACCCGGCACCGATCAGCCCCATAAAAGCCGGTTCCGGCGTGGATGTAACCGAAACGCCGTCCAACAGAGTAAAGGGCGGAACCCCGTTGGGAGTGCCGACGGCCAGGAAACTCAGCACTTCGGTGGTGGACGTCGCAGTGAAACTGAGCGTCTGCTTCTCCCAAGGTTGAAACCCATGGCTGGGATTCGTCAGCAAATCCGAATACTTGGTTTGGGCGCCGAAGAAGACTTCGAAACGGTCGGTGGTATTGCCGTTGAAGCCTTGCTGTTGGGCGCCGGCCTGATAAAAACTCACGTTGTAGGTTAGTCCTGCCGTGAGTCCATTCATGGTCTGCGAGATTTTGCCCGTCTGGTAGGCGCCATCGGCAGCCACAAAATTGCCCCCGTCAGGGCTCGTCGCCGGCATCAGGTCGGGAGAGAATCCGGCGTATAGCTTCACCCCACCGCCGATGCCCGTCTGCGCGGTTCCCGGGAAAACCAGGAAGGTGTAGGAACTGGTGGTCCAATCCGCGACGTCCGTCGTGTTAAAGCGGCCGGAATTGGTGAGGGTCGTCGATTCGAAGGATCCGTTCAAAATGATGGGGGAAGCCTGGGCGCGAGATTCCAATCCCAGAATGGATGTCGCCGCCAGGCAGACAAGGGTCAGGTGTGCATGTTTGAAGGTCATGTTTTTTCTCGGGTGCCCCTCCACGGGTGGGCCGTCGTTCGTGGATTTCTCAGTCTTGAACGAGCTTGACCCGATGCACAAGTGAGTAGAGGTTAATGCGGGTACTGAAATCGGGGTACTGCGAATCCCATCAGTACCTAAAAGGTCCACTTTGGTGAAGGACCGTTTACTGCCGCTTGGTGAGCAGCACCTTGGCTTCCACGGTTGCGCCATTACGCAGGACCTTGACCAGCACCTCGTCGCCGGGCTTTTTGGCCTGGAGAGCGTAGGTGAAGTCATAGAGGTTCTGGATTGGCTTGCCGTCGAACTCCACCATCACGTCGCCTGCCTGGAAGCCGGCTTTGGATGCCGGAGACCCTTCGCGCACGTCGGCGAACTTCACACCCTTGGTGCCCTCTCCGAAATCGGGAATGGAGCCGAAGTAGGGACCATAGCCGCCACCCGAAGACGAACTGACCGGACCGGCGCCTTCGCCATGAGAAGGCGCCACCCGGATGAACTGTGGCCTCGTGCCGGATTCCTGCAAACTCTCCGCCGCGTCCGCGACCACCTGCAATACCTTAACTGCGCCGGGCGCATCGATCTTGTCCCAGGTGTCGCTCGGCTTGTGATAGTCCGCGTGGAGACCGGAGAAGAAGAACAGCACCGGCACCTGCTTGGTGGTAAACGAGGTGTGGTCGCTGGAGCCGTATCCCGATGTATCGGAATAATCCATATTCAAGCGATACTTAGGCGTGATGGCATCAAGCATCGCGCGAAGCCCCTCGCCGCTGCCCACACCACCGATATACAACTTGCCGTCGCGCAACCGGCCAATCATATCGAGATTGATCATGGCCACGGCGTTCCGTAGCGGCTTCTCGGGATGTTCCACGTACCACTCCGAGCCGAGCAACCCCATCTCCTCGCCCGCGAAGGACAAAAACAGGATGCCGCGCTTTTGCTTGGGCTGTTTGGAGAACCAGCGTGCCAGTTCGATCACGCCCGCGGTTCCCGACGCGTTATCGTCGGCGCCGGGGTGCACCGTGCCCGCCCTATCGGGCGCCATGGAGTATTGCTCGCCCAACCCCAGATGATCGTAATGCGCGCCGATGACCACGTACTCCTCGGTCTGCCCGGGCAGGTATGCCGCGACGTTGTGCGCGGTCTTCACCTCGCGGTTGATGTCGATGGTGATATTCACTCGCAGGGAATCCGGGAAGGCGAAAGATTCCGGCCTCAGATCTTTATCGATGCCAACCTCAAGCTGATCCACGCTTTTGCCCGCATCGGCAAACCACTGTTCGAGGGCCCTCTCTTTCACCTGCAAAAACGGGATCCCGCTTTCCGAGGGTCCCTCGACGTTGCCGAACTTTTGCAGATCGTCGCCATCGCCGCGGTGCGCCGCAATATCGTTGATCAGAATCACGCCTGCCGCTCCGTGCATTTTGGCGTTGGTCGCCTTGGCGGCGAACTGGGCGTGCTGGGTCAGGCGACCGGCGAATACCCCCTGCTTATCGTTTTCTTGAGGTTCGTGCCGTAACACTAAGACAATTTTGCCCTTTACATCGATTCCCTGGTAGTCGTCGTAGTGGTATTCGGGGGCCGTAATCCCGTACCCGGCGAAGACCACGCCGCCGGTCAAATGTGCCGAAGCCGAGAAACTGAAGGGGATGAAATCATCACGAAACGGAACGGAAACGGTGCGCCCCTTTTCGGTGTACAGGAAGCGGTTCGCGGGTCCGAGCTGGCCACCGGTGGTCACCGGAAACGGCTGGAGGTAACTGGCGCCCACTACCGGCTGCAAGCCGAACGAGCGGTACTTGCCGGCAAGGTATTCGGCCGCCTTTTCGAGCTCCGGACTGCCGGTTGCGCGGCCGCGCATCTCCTGTGATGCCAAGTATTTGATTTCGTCCAAATAAACATTTGGATCAATCGACGCGGTGGCGCCGAACGCCAGCCATGCCGCCAGAAAAAGAAAGGCGGGCCGCAACCCGCCGAACCGCATTTTCATAAAGCACTACCTTACTTTTTGGGAGGCGTGAGAGGGAGCGTGGTCTTCTGCTGGGTTTGGCCCGGCAGATTGAGTTTCAGGTCGCAGCCGCAATCTTCGCCCGCGTTCTTGGCCGTCTTCTGATATTCGATCTCGTAATCGATGATGTTCTTGAGCTGGCTCCAATCCACCTGCCCGGGAATCCGGCGGCCATTGACGAACAGCAGGGGAGTCTGGTCCACCGCGAGCGCGCGCCCCTCGGCCTGGGTCTGATTGACCTCGGCCTCGGTGGCCCGGCTATCCACGCAAGCGCCCAGTTTGGCCGAATCGATGGCCGTTTTCGGCTTGGCCCACTCCATCACCTTCTCCTTGAGGTTCTCCGCGGTAATCTCAGTCTGGTGCGCGAAAATCCAGTCGTGGAAATCCCAATATTCGGGGGCACTCTGCTTCAGCACGCAGCGGCTGTCGATGGCCGCCGCCTTGGCCCACGGGTGCAGATTCTCCAGCGGAAACTCCTTGAAGTACATGTGCACCTGCGTCGGATAGGTCACCGGCAGATTGGCCCGGAGCATGGCGGCTTCCTGTTTGCAGAAGGGACACTCGAAGTCGCTGAACTCGACAATCACCACGGGAGCGCCTTGCGTGCCGAAGTTGGGTGCGCCTTCGGTCTTGAGTTTGTCCAGGTCCGGCTTGAAGGGATTGTTGTTGATGTCGAATACATTCGCCTGGAAGATCTTGCTCCCGTCCTTGGAGACCAGGAACTTAAAATCCTGCGACTGCGGCCCCAGCGAGGCGTGGACCGTCACATCGTCGAAGCCCGGCAGGTCCGCGCTCGGCTTGGGATCGGACACCTGCACCGCGATGCGTTTATCCATCACGAACAGATGGCGGACATAGGCCTCCATGGTCGGTTTATCGAGCGCCGATTTTTTGGTGGTTTGGGCCGGACCGGCGGCGACAAAACACGCCACGGCCGTTAGTGAAAGAAGGAGGGATCGAAACATGCTTCTCCTATTCTACAAATTCCTACCCCTATAACACCGGCCCGATGCGCCATGGGACAAATTCTTTGTGACCCAGCACCTCGGCGCAGGTCCTGCGTCCCGAGGCCACGGCCAGCATCAGGTCGAATATCTCGCGGCCCACCTGCTGTACCGTGCGCTCTCCATCGCTGATGGAGCCGGCGTTGATATCCATATTCGCGGTCATCCGGCGATACGTATTGCTGTTGGTGGCAATCTTGATCACCGGGATCGTGGGGAATCCGATGGCGCTTCCCCGCCCCGTGGTGAACGCAATCAGATTGCATCCGCCCGCGGCCAGACCGGTGAGCGACACGGGATCGTACCCCGGGGTATTCATAAACGCGAACCCCGGCGAGTTGATCCGCTCGGCGTAATCGTAGACTTCGATCAATGGCGATGTGCCGCCCTTGGCCACCGCGCCGAGCGATTTTTCCAGAATGTTGGTGAGTCCGCCTTCTTTGTTTCCGGGGCTCGGATTATCGTCGAAGCTGCCCGCAAACCGATTCAGGTATTGCTTGTAGTTTTTGATGCAACCTAATAGTTTTTCGGCTACTTGTCGATTTCGTGCACGCCGCACCAGCAAGTGCTCGGCGCCGAATATTTCGGTAGTCTCCGCCAGCACGGGGGTGCCTCCCAGTTCGGCCAGACGGTCGGAGCAGTAACCCAGCGCCGGATTCGCGGTGATGCCGGAAAAGGAGTCCGAGCCGCCGCAATTCAGACCGAGAACCAGTTTCGAAGCGGGAACCGGTACGCGCGATTCGGCGGACGCCTGGACCAGAAAGCGCGCGATTTCGCGGCGGCTGGCGTCGATGGTGCCTCTTGTCCCGCCACTCTCCTGCAGCGTCAGGCCCACCAGGCGGCGGCTCGCCGGAGCGGCGCTGCCCAGATAGTGATCGATCTGATTCACCTCACAGCCGAGTCCCAGAATCACCGCCGCCGACACGTTGGGATGCGCCAGGACACCGGCCAGCGTGCGGCGAAGTTGATCCACATCGGGACCGAAAGCATGGCCGCAGCCCTCGCCGTGCGGGAAGGCCACCACGCCATCCACGTTGGGCGGGAGAGTTTCGCCGTCGTAGCTGCGCGCGATCAACTCGGCGGTATGGGCGGCGCAGTTGCTGGCAGCGACCACGGCGATGTAGTTGCGCGTGCCGGCGCGGCCGTCCTCGCGTTGGTACCCAAGAAAAGTCGGGGACTCCTTCGCGGCCGGCACGGGTAGATCGCCGGCGGGAAATTCGTAAACCAGTGCGAGTTCTTCGAACGCCAGGTTGTGGGTGTGGACGTGGCGTCCCGGCTCGATGGCCTGTTTGGCGCGGCCAATCGCCTGCCCGTAGCGCTCCACCACCTCGCCCGCCCGGATCGCCCGCAAGGCCAGCTTGTGTCCGGCGGGAATCGCATCCAGCGCCTTGACGGAGACGCCGTCCACCCGCAGTTCCGTGCCCGGGGCGATGGGCACGCGCGCAATGGCGACATTATCCTCCGGGTGCAGATGAAGCGCCGAGTTTTCGGCCGTGGGAAGCCTGGCGATGTCCAGAAGCATGAGTGACCTATAACCACTTTGTCATAAGATGGCGGGGGGCGACCGCAAAGCCCCGCCGGCGGTACAGTTCCAGCGCCCGCAAGTTGCCGTGCGTCACTTCCAGGCGCAGGGCTTTCATTCCGAGCCCCCGGCACGCATGTTCGGCAAACGCCAGCGCGGCCGTGCCAATTCCCTGCCCCCGGAAGCGCTCCTCAACATAGAACTCGTCCAGCAGACCGAAGCGCCCATGGAATTCCAGGCTGTAGCACATGGTCAATAGCAGGTAGCCGGCCACCTCTCGCTCCACCTCGATCAGCCACAACGCGCCGAACGAAGGATTGGCCATCAATTCCCGCAGGAGCGATGGCGCATCGCCCGGTTCGTAGACCAGATCCTCGTGCCGGTAGAGTTGCTCGCGTAGCTGTAGGATTTTCTCCAGGCGGTCCGGGCACAGAGGAATAAAAACGGGGCTCACCGGTAATTCAAGTTTACAGCAGGTCGTCCTTTTTGCTCTGACAACTTTGCTTGCAGAGTAGACTAAGAGAAATGCCCCGGAAAATCCCGCGCCTGGTATGGCCGGCCGCGTCGCTGGCTTGTTTCACCTATCTTTATGGCCTGAGCGCCACGGGACTGATCGGTAAGGACGAGCCGCGCTACGCTTCGATCGCCCGCGAAATGGCGCGCTCGGGCGATTGGATCACGCCGCGATTGTGGGGCAGCCCCTGGTTCGAAAAACCGGCGCTGCTGTACTGGGTGGAAGGTCTGGCGTTTCGGATGGGACTGGGTCCCGAACTCGCGCCACGCCTTCCCATCGCCCTCTGCGCGCTGGCGTTTCTGGTTTTCTTCTGGTGGATTCTGCGCAGCGAGTTCGGCTGCCTGGCCGCGTGGTTTGCCACACTCGTGCTGGCCACCACCGGAGGCTACCTGGGCTACAGCCAGGTGGGGCACATGGATCTGTTGCTCACCGCCACATTCGGCGGCGCGCTGTTGCTGGCGCTTCCCTGGATCTCGAAGGGGGAGACCCGCGGGCTGCCCCTGATGGCCGTACTGTTGGGGTTCGCCGTGCTGGCCAAAAGCGGGGTGGCGCTGGTGCTCATCGCGCCACTCCCCTGGTGGGGCCGGCGCCGTCTGGCCGACCTTCTGCGTCCGCGCGTGATTCTTACTTTCCTGAGCGTGGCCCTGCCCTGGTACCTGGCCTGCTTTTGGCGGAACGGCACACCGTTTCTGCGCGAACTGTTTGTGAAGCAGCAGTTCCAGCGGCTCACCGGGAGCGCCGACCACGTGCAGCCGGCGTGGTATTACCCGCTGGTTCTTCTGGGGCTGTTGCTGCCCTGGACGCCGATGCTGCTCGCTCTGTTCAGCCGGACTCTCTATGCCGATCCGCGCCGCTCGTTTCTGCTCGCCGTCGTAGTGTGGGGCATGGTGTTCTTCACGCTGGCGCCCAACAAGCTCGCGGGTTATGTGTTGCCCCTGCTGCCACCGCTCTCGGCGCTGATGGGCGTGGCTCTGGCGGAAATGGCGAATCCGCGCCCGCTGCTCGCAGCATGTGCGCTTCTGCTGGTGGCATTTCCCATTGCCGCCCAGGTTTTGCCCTACGCGGTAGAAACCGGGATCACGCATGCGCCGTTCCCGAAGTTCGGCGCAGAGTGGCTGGTGCCGGTGGCGATTGCCGCGCTGGCCTGGGTGCTGGACGCGCGCGGGCGCAGGCTGGCCGCCCTCTTTACCGTGGCCGCCGGGGCGGCGGCGGGGATCATCTACCTGAAGGTACACTCGGCGGGCGAACTGGACCGCATGGCTTCGGCCCGCGGGCTCTGGCTTCAGGTATCTCCGCGGGCCGCGGATGTCTGCATCGCCAGCCTCGGCAGCAATATGCTCTATAGCCTGAATTACTACTCCATCACGCCGTTACCGTCATGCACCACCCAGCCACGCAGGCTGCAGTTACGGCAAGACCGGGGGCGGGCACCGTCCTTATGGGACACTTTGTCCGCCAGGACGGTTGACCCGCTCGCGTCCGGCATTGTACCCTCGCACTTCCGGGACTGAAAGAGAATCAGATGCTTCTGCCTCAAACCTACGTTGTCACCCTGATCGTGATGATTTTTGGCATGCTTTGTCTTGGATCGTGGGCCAACACGTTCAAGATGGGAGGTAGGTGGCGCTTCGAGCTCTACTACTTCGATTTCGCACTGGGGGCGCTGGTGGCTGCTATGCTGCTCGCCTTCACCGTCGGAAGCACGGGGTTCGACGGTTTTTCTTTCACCGACGACCTGATGCAGGCCGGCAAGCGGCAATGGTTCTACGCGTTTCTTGCCGGGATGATTTTCAATCTGGCCAATATGCTTCTCACCGCCGCCATCTCGGTGGCCGGCATGGCGGTGGCCTTTCCCATAGGGATCGGCAGCGCGGTGGTGGTCGGCTCCCTGTTGAGTCTCCTTCTGGGACATGAAAGCAGTCCTATGTTCCTGCTGGCGGGGTGCGTGGCGATTCTGTTCGCGATCGTGGCGGACGGAATCGCCTATAGTTCGCTCGGAGTCTTGCGGCATGAAGCCCTGGCCCGAGCGGGTAAGGCTAAAAGCACCCGGCGGCCCAGTTCGCTCAAGGCCATTGTGCTCGCTTTGGTAAGCGGTCTTTTCATGGGTTCCTTCGCGCCGTTGATTCAAAATTCCATGGAAGGTGACCTCGCTCTGGGTCCTTATTCGATAAGCGCCCTTTTCGCCATGGGTGTATTCTTTTCCAGCATTGCGTTCAACATCTTTTTTATCAACCTTCCCGTGGAAGGCGAACCGGTGGAGATGCGGGACTTTTTCAGAGCGCGTCCCAAGAAGCACCTGTTGGGTTGGTCCGGCGGCGCGCTCTGGGCGGCCGGTTCGACGGCGATTCTGGTGGCGGCCTCCGCTCCCGCACACGCCAACCTGGGCCAGCCGCTCACCTACCAACTCACTCAGGCGTTCGCGGTGATCGCGACGCTCTGGGGACTTCTGGCCTGGAAGGAGTTCAGCGGATCGGATGGGAAGGTGAGGTTCCTGTCGATGGTAATGGTGGTGTTATACGTGGCCGGCCTGGTGCTGATTTCCCTGGCGCAGGTCTACGTCCGTCCGGCATAGTTTTTTCCCGGCATGTCGAGAATGCCCCTCGTGCTCCGACTCACCTATGAAAACGCACTCCGGTGCGAAAATCGAAAGGAGATCGAGACATGAAGTACATCCTGATGATGAACTGCCCCAGAACCGGATATGAGCAATTTGGCGTATGGCCGAAAAAGGATATCCAGGCGCACCTGGCGTTCATGCACAGCTTCAACCAATCGCTGCGGGAGGCCGGCAATTTCGTAGCCGCCGAAGGCCTGGCGAGTCCGCAGGAGGCCAAAATCGTGCGCGCCGGCAAAGATGGCGAACCCGTCACCGACGGAGTCTTCCCCGAATCCAAGGAGTTTCTGGCCGGCTATTGGATCGTCGATGTGGAAACCACCGAACAGGCGTACCGGATTGCCGCGCGCGCCTCAGCCGCGCCCGGGCCGGGCGGCAAGCCGTTTAACATGCCCATTGAAGTGCGCCAGGTGATGAGCGGCCCGCCCGACGAACTGTTGTGACTGCCGGGGGATTCGACGCGTCTGGCGAGCATCTGTTGCGCGAGCTTGCGCCGCAGGTGCTCGGCGTGGTCATGCGGCGGTTCCGCGATTTCTCCGCGGCCGAAGATGCCGTACAGGAGGCGCTGGCCGCCGCCGCTGTGCAATGGCCGCGCGAAGGCCTCCCCGATAGCCCCAAGGCATGGCTCATCCAAGTGGCCTCGCGCCGCTTTACGGATCACGTGCGCAGCGAAAGCGCCCGCCGGCGCCGGGAAGCCGCGGCTTTCCATTTCGGATACCTGTCGGCGGGTCCCAGCGCCACCGCCACCGGGCAGGACGACACCCTCATCCTGCTATTCATGTGCTGTCACCCGGCGCTGACCCGGTCCTCGGCAATCGCCCTTACGCTGCGAGCCTTCGGTGGTTTGACCACGGCGGAGATCGCCAGTGCCTTCCTGGTGCCGGAAGCCACCATGGCGCAGCGCATCAGCCGCGCTAAACAGAGCATCAAGGCTTCCGGTGTGCCCTTCCAGTTGCCCACGCGACAGGAACGCGCCGAGCGTTTGCGCGACGTGCTGCATGTGCTTTATCTGATCTTCAACGAAGGCTATGCCAGCAGCGCCGGACCGGACCTGCAACGCTGTGAGCTGGCGAACGAGGCCATCCGCCTGGCACAAGCCGTTCACCAGATGCTGCCGGACCACGCCGAGGCCGCGGGATTGCTCGCGCTCCTGCTGCTGACCGATGCGCGCCGCGCCGCCCGCTGCGGTCCCGGGGGCGAACTGATCCCGCTCAACGCCCAGGACCGGAGCCTCTGGAATCCAGCCCGGATTTCCGAGGGGGTGGCGCTGCTCTCCGCCACCCTGCCGAGAGGTTCCATCGGTCCTTACCAGTTGCAGGCCGCCATCGCCGCCGTTCACGATGAAGCCGCGCGCGCCGAAGATACCGACTGGCCCCAGATTCTGGCGCTGTACGAACTGCTGCAACGAATCTCCGGCAACCCCATGGTGGACCTGAATCACGCCGTCGCGGCCGCCATGGTGCACGGCCCGGAACGAGGGCTCGAACTGCTTCGCGCGCTCGATGCCGGGAGGCGGCTTTCCGGAAACCATCGCCTGGATGCCGTTCGCGCCCATCTGCTGGAATTGGCGGGCGACCGGAAGGGCGCCAGGGAGCACTACCGGGCCGCCGCCAACCTGACCGCGAGCCTGCCGGAACGGAACTACCTGCTCACACAGGCCGCGCGACTGGGTGAAGAGTGAACCAGAGCAGGTCCAGGGGGACCCGCGCGGACGGGAGCGTCCGCCCTACTTCGAGTCCCACGGCACGGCCGGGCGGATGGCGTCGTTCACCGCGTTGATGTTCTTCACGCCTTCCCGCTGGAGCCAGTCTTCCAACGCCTTCACACCGTTCTTGGCGTACACCGGGATGCCTTCCTTCCAGGTGGCGCGGCCGCAGAGCACGCCGGAATACTTTGTGCCGGCCTCTGACGCCATCTTCAGCGATTCCACAAACTGGTTGTTGCTGACACCCGCGCTGAGGTAGATGAACGGTTTCGAAGCCACGGCCGCGGCGTCCCGGAAATGCCGGAGCGCTTCCTCGCGGCTGTAAGCCTTCTGACCTTTGTAAACGCTGGCGCCTTCTACGTACTCGGCATTGATGGGCACTTCCACCTTCAGAATGTCCACGTTGTACTGAGGCTTGGAAAACTCCTCCATGCTCTTCTTGACGATTTCGGGTTTGGCCTTGGCGTACTCCAGACCCTTCTCGTCGCCGCCCTTGGGATCGTAGCCCACGAACTCCAGGAAAAACGGGATTTCGTAGGTTTCGCATTCCGCGCCGATCCGTTCGATGAACGCGTGTTTGATGTCGTTGACCGCGGGATCGTCGAAAGGCGTGTAGTAAATCAGAATCTTAACCGCGTCAGCGCCCCAGTCCACGATGCGCTTCACCGAAACGTGCGGCAGGAGGTCCGGGAGGCGCCCCGGCCGCGTGTTGTCGTAACCGCTCAACTCATAAGCCAGCAACAGACCGGCATTCTTACTACGCGCCTTGCCTGCTTCCAGGCCGAATTCGGGGTCCAGGAGAATGGCACTGGCGTGCGGCGTCAGCACCTTACTCACCGCCACCTTGAACTCGCTCATCATTTCGGCGGTGATCTCTTTGACATCCGCTCCGCGTGCCGACGCCAGCGCCTTCTGCAAACTGCCGCGCTGATCCATGGCCGCGGCGGCAATCACACCGCGCTCGTTGGAAAGCGCCTTCATGCGCTTCGTTTTTCCTTCTGAAAGTTGCATGCAATTATTATATCGGGCCGGCTACATCCGAACGGCCTCGTGGTAGCCCGTCATCTCCAGGTAGCCCACGCCACGCTGCGAACCGGAATACTCCACGGCGCCTTCCCAGTAGCGCACGGGACCATCGCTATCCACCGCCAGTTCCTGATCCGGCACGGCCGCCACACAATCCAGCGAGACCCGCAGGCGCGGAATCGTAATGTGCCATTTCACCGGATAGCGCGTGTCCGTCTTCGGACTGGTCCAATAAGCCAGCGGCGTCAATTCGAATTCCGAGCGGCGCAGAGTGGTGGCGCGGCCGTCGGCTGCAATATAGGTGCCGGAAGAGTGGGGGTCAATGCTGCCGCCGGCGCGCCGGAGTTGAAAGAGCATGAACTGAGTGTTGTTCTCCAATTGCACGCTGAACCAGTCCCAGCCGGTCTGCGCGGACTCCAGCAGGTTGCTGAACCATTCGTGATCCATCCAAGCCGACCCGGAGACTTCGGCGCCGTTCAGCGAACCCTCCACCGCCAGCAGCGGGAAAGATACGTAGTAAGATGCCTGGCCCGGCGCGTCGCCGGTCTGGCTGACGCCGTTCTCACCGTGGATCACGGGCGGCTTGCGCGGCGTCAAGCGGAGTTGAAAGCGGATTCCTTCGGCCACGGCAGAGAGCGTCTGCGCGCCGTCGCGGGTGTTCCAGCGCGCCTGCCAGTTTCCATTCCAGACGCGAGCACCGGCAAAGTCCGCTCCAGCGATTCCCGGGCCCGCCCGGTTGAGCCGCTGCGCGTAGCGGAACTTGCGGCCATCGATATCGGTCAAGGCCAGGTGCGCCATGTAAATGTCGTCCGCGCGCCACACCGAGGGGTTCGGCGTGCGATTGCGATCACGCCCCCTCCGGAAGAAAACCAGTTCGAAGCCGAAGCGGTGGCCGTCACGCGCCCGCACATTGCCGGTGTAATACCACCACTCGGTTTGGAACTCAGGGTGGTTGAAGTGGTCGCGCGGAAATTCGTAGCGGTAGCCGGGGAGCGCCTGGCGATAAACCGGCGCGGCACACAGGGTGAACGCGACAAAACAAAGGAGAGTGCGGACCATCTGCTTCCATTCTGCCCGATTGCATACAATAAGAGCGATGCTTCTTGCGCTGCTGCCCCTTCTGGCCGCCGCCGCTGCCGCACCGCAGCAGGACGATCCGGGCGAGCTACACTTACAGGCCGCGCGTCTGGTCGCCTTGGGCAAATATGCGGAAGCAGAGCCGGTGCTCACGCAACTGCTGGGACAGCAGGAAAAACGATTGGGCACGGACGCGCCGGGCTTGACCGGCACCATAGAAGCACTGGCCTCCGTGTACCGCTCGGAGGGTCGCGATGCCGACGCCGAGAAGGTCTACCAGCGCTCCATCGGCATCAAGGAGAAGACGGGCGGTCCGCAGAATTATGAACTGATTCCCCCGCTCAAGGCCCTGGCGGGCATCTATAGCGGCATGGGACCGGCGCGCAACTCCGACGCCGAGCGCGCCTACCTGCGCATCGTCTCGGTGCGCCAGGCGAATCGCGGCATGGACGATCTGGACCTGGCCAACGACTGCGCAGCGCTGGCCGCCTTTTATCTGGACCGCAAGCGCTACGCGGTGGCGGAGCCGAATCTGCGCCGCGCCATCGTGATCATCGAAAAGCGGCTGGGCCCGGGCGATCCGTCGCTGGTCCCGGTGCTCGACAGCATCGCCGCGCTGTACGTCAACACCAAGGATTATGCGTCCGCCGAATCGCCCCTGCGCCACGCCATTTCGATTCAGGAGAGCGTGTACGGGCCGAACAACTACAACGTGGCGACCTATCTGGATTCGCTGGCGATGGTGTTCTATCTTTCCAGGCGGTACACCGAAGCCGAGCCTCTGTATAAGCGCTCGCTGGCCATCTGGGAAAGCAAACTCGGTCTCGACGCCCCGCAACTCGCCACCACGCTCGATAATCTGGCGGTGGTGTACGCGTCACAGGAAAAGTTCGCCCTCGCCGAGCCGCTCTACCAGCGCTCGCTGGCCCTGCGCGAGAAGGATACCGTGCTCAGCATGAACAACCTGGCGCTGGCACTGGACGGCAAGGGCGATAACGCCGGCGCGGAGAGCCTGTACAAGCGTGCCGTTCCCCTGGCCGAGAAGATTCCCGCGCTGCCCGGCGCCATCAACGTGGGCGAGGCCGCGCTGCTTCACCGCACCTTGCAAAACTACGCCAACCTGCTGCGCAAAATGGGCCGGGATGGCGAAGCGAAAAAGCTCGAAGCGCGCATCTCAAACGTACGTTCCAATTTGTAGGACGGCGACGAACCGAATTCCAGGCAGTGTGCGGCGCTCTTTCGCTCCTGCGCTGTTGGCTTGCTACACCTTCAGTTCCCATCCCTTGCGGAGGAAGGGTTTGAGAAGGCGGTTGGCTTCCTCGCTGTTGCTAAAGCGCCGTTTACTCGCGTCCCACATGAGCTTTCCGGGGACGCGCAGCGCGATTGCTCCCAGCCCGAGCCACTCGATGTACCTGGTCGCGACGGCGAACTCCGATACCCCGGGCGCACCGCCTTTGCAGGCGCGAATCCAGTCCTGCTGGTGATTGACGCCGCGCTGTAGCAGTTGCGGAGGCAGTTTATACTCAGCCCAACGCGACGCCGGCAGCAGCCAGACGCCCTCGCCGCGGGAGGTGGTTGCCATGTAGCCCTTCGATCCGACGAAAACAGCTCCGTTGCCGGGAGCGCGCATTTTGGGATCTTGAGAAGCGCCAGGAGGAAGACCGCGTCCCCCCGCCCCGCCCCGTCCGCGGCCGCCGCCCGGAGGAAACGTCCCGCCACGGCCCTGTTGCGCGATGGGCTTGCCATCCACCGTGAGTTGGGTGCTGACCAGCATCATGCCGTCACCACCCTGAACGAACGGGCGGCCCCTCTCGGCCAGATTGTTCATCGGCGGGAAGAGGCGCTCGCCTTCGGCCATTCCGGGGGGATCCTGGAAGTCGCCGCGCATGTTCTGGTACGTATGCACGGTCACTGGAGGCATGTTGCCTCGCGCCGGAAATTCGAAGACGACGTGCGCGCGCAACGGCCACAGCCACTGGTTCTTGCCTTCTACGTAAACGCACTCTACGCTGGCCGGGCTCGCCTTATCGAGTTGCAGGGCCAGGTGAGCCGGCCCGAGATTGTGCACCAGCCAGTCGCCCAGCGATCCGCCCGTCGAGAAGTCGATGAAAGCGCGCCACTGATTCGTCATCAGTGGATTGAAACCGCGCGCATCGGCACAACCCAGCCAGAGGTCCCAATCGAGCGAGGGGGGCACGGCGGCAGACACGGGACCGGTGGCAGGAATGTCCGGCTGTCCGCCGTAGATACCGCCGGTCCAGGCATGCACTTCCTTGACCTCGCCGATCTCGCCGGACCAGAAGATTTCACACGCGGTTTTGGTGCCCTCATGATTCCAGCCCTGGTTCCCCATCTGGGTCGCTACCTTGTACTTCACCGCCGCTTCGGCCAGCAGTTGTGCTTCCGAGGCCGTACGGGTCAACGGCTTTTCGCAATAAACGTGCTTGCCATGCTGCATCGCGAGCAACGCGACGGGCGTGTGCATATGATCGGGAGTCGCGACCATCACCGCGTCGAGGTTCTTGCCCTCGGTGTCGAACATCTTCCGGTAGTCCTTGTACTTCTTGGCCTTGGGATACTCCGCGAAGCCGCGGGCGGAGCGCTCCTCATCCACATCGCACAGTGCCACGATGTTCTCGGTGGCGGCGGCGCCGACCAGAATGGCGGGACCGCGAACGCCCACTCCCACCGCGCCGATATTGAGCTTTTCGTTTGGCGATTTGTAGCCCATCGCAGAAAGAGACGGCGTACTGCCGAAGCCTCCGGATGGGACTGCTCCCGCGAGCAGCGTGCCGTAGAAGAAGTAACGTCTTGAAAATCGAGAATCGATCACAGACTGCCTCCTGCATTTGGAGATGTTTGACTCTCAAACTGTAACAGACAGCATCCGGCATTGCGATCCCTTTGGGGTGTCGCCGGGGCTCTTAACAGTGTCGGCTAACCGTTAGCTGGAAGAAGCACCTGGCGTTCTCGATGAGTGCCCAGCTCCAGGATTCCATTGGCGTTGAAGGCCGTTTACCGTTCCAAACCTGGCGTGGGCGGGTCTGCCGTGCGAAAATGTTGCCGGCCAGTGCGGGATTTGCCTCGTTGCGGGACTTCCCGCGCATCCGGCCGTCTCTCATCGTCCGATCCCAGATGCAGTGAGCTTCCTTGAAAGGACCCTTCCGTCTATGTTCATACCACCGCGAGCGGTTCTGCTAACAGTTCTTTTCTCCGGCCTGTCCCTGTGCGGCGCCGACGTCGCCATGAAGGTAACCGACAGTGGCTACCTGAATACCCAGGGCTTCAGCGTTATTCTCTACAACAGCACGTACCATCCTATCTTCGTTGACCAGAAGAACACCGCCATGGAGATGATTCTGCACGGGCAACGGATCGCCACGAACGGCGATGTACGCCTGATGCCCACGCCCGAGCAGTGGGACCTGGTGGCGCAACTGAAGGGCCGGCAGGCCGACAAGGAGAACAACCGCCTTACCGCCAATCTGTCCTTCCCGGACTTTCAGGTGGATTACCGCCTGGAAGTGGCCGCAGAGCCGGGTGGCGTGCGGGTGAGCATCAATCTGGATAAGCCGCTGCCGGAAAAGCTGGCCGGCCGCGCGGGCTTCAATCTGGAGTTTCTGCCGTCCATCTACATAGGCAAAACCTACTCGGTCGATGGCCGGGTCTTCGGCGTGTTCCCGCTCTCCCCGCAGGGTCAGATGATTAAGGCTCTGCCCCCTGCCGATGAACCGAAGAAACTGCCGTACCAGCAGGAATGGGACGAAGCCAAAGGTTACACGCAGCCTCTGCCGTTTGCCTCCGGAAGGAGCGTGACAATGTCGGTAGACGATCCGCTGTCCCGCATCAGGATCACGTCGGAGACAGGTCCGATTTCGCTGTATGACGGCCGCAACCGGTCCCAGAACGGCTGGTTCGTGCTCCGCACTCTGATTCCGGCGGGCAAAACCGATGGCGCGGTAGTGTGGCACATCCGCCCGGACGTAATTCCGAACTGGACGCGGCCACCCATGGTGGCGCACAGCCAGGCCGGCTATGCCCCCGATTTCCCGAAGGTAGCCGTGATGGAACTGGATCCGAGATTCAACGCGCCCAAGACGGCCAGAGTGCTGCGGCTGGCGGACGACGGTTCCTACCGCCAGGCGTTCGAGGGCCCGCTGTCGGAACCCACCCCGTGGCTGCGCTATACCTACGCGAAGTTCGATTTCTCCTCCGTCAAGGACCCGGGATTGTACGCGATCGAATATGCCGGCCAGCGCACCGGGTTGTTCCCCATTGCGAAGGATGTCTACAGCAAGACCTGGCAATCCTCACTCGATGGCTTCCTGGCCGTGGAAATGGACCATGTCTCGGTGCGCGAGGGCTACCGGTTGTGGCACGGCGTTTCGCACCTGGACGACGCGCGCCAGGCGCCGCCCAACACGCGGCACTTCGACGGCTACTCGTTAGGCCCGGACCTCAATTCCCCTTTCAAACCCGGCGAGCACATCCCCGGTTTGAACGCCGGCGGGTGGTTTGACGCGGGCGATTACGATAACATCGCCAACAGCCAGTACTCGGTCATCCAGGACCTGTCACTGGCATACACCGCCTTCAACTTGAAGTGGGACGAACTTGCGGTGGACGAGAACGCCCGTACAGTGGAAATGCACCGGCCGGACGGTGTTCCGGATGCGGTCCAGCAGGTGAAGCACGGCATTCTCCTGGTGCTCGCACAGATTAAGGCGGTCGGGCACCCGTTCTTAGGCATCATCGAGCCCAACCTGCGGGAGTACACGCATCTGGGCGATGCCGCGTCGCAAACCGACGGGAGGATTTATTCTCCGAAGCTCGGCCCGCTGGAGGTGGACGGGAATTTCTCCGGCATCCCTGATGACCGGTGGGCTTTCACGACCAAGTCCGCGGGTCTGCAATACGGAGCTGCGGCATCGCTGGCGGCCGCGGCGCGCGTGCTCAAGGGCTGGGACGACGCACTGGCGAAGGAGTGCCTGGATACCGCCGTCAAGCTCTGGGAAGACGAACATGCACACCCCACCCCCAGCCAGATGGGGGCCTTCGGGGGACCGGGCCGCGGCGGCGAGCCCGACTGGACAGCCACGCTGGAGTTGCTGATCGCCACCAACGGCGCCGGCCCTTACAAGCAGCGCGTACAGGAATTCTTCCCGACGATGCTGCAGCGTATCGGGAACGGCGGATGGGCGGCGGTGCGCGCCCTACCCTACTTGGACGCCGGCTACAAGACGCAGCTCGGAGCAGCGGTGAAGACCTACGTGGCCCAATTGGACAAGGACTTGTCCGCCACTCCGTTCGGCGTTCCCCCCAGCATGGGAACGTGGGGCGGTTCGGCCGCGGTGGCGGATCTCGGCATCCGGATGTACTTTCTGCACAAGGCGTTCCCGGATATCGTGGGTACGGACTATACGCTGCGGGCCGCCAACTACCTGCTCGGCACGCATCCGGTATCGAGCACGTCCTACGTTTCGTCTGTCGGGACGTCGTCAAAGGTAAAGGCTTACGGAAATAACCGCGCTGACAATACCTTCATTCCGGGCGGCGTGATTCCCGGCTACATCGTCATCAAGCCGGATTTCCCGGAGTGCATCGACGACTTTGGCTTCCTCTGGTTCGAGGACGAATACGTCATCTCCGACGCCGCCAGATGGATTTTGGCGGCTAATGCGGCAGACGCGATCGTGCGGTAGCGCTCCCGCGGTCCCGCCTGTTCACTGCGATCGGCAATAACCATCGGCCGACACACGACGAACCGAAGCCTCTCGTATTCCCGGTTCTGACGGCCGCTGCCGCACACGTTAACTCCCGGCCACACCGAAAACTGAAACGCCGGGCAGGGCAAGCCCCACCCGGCGTCTCAATTCCCGCAACCCGGCTCGGTCGCTCTAGAAAGTCACCCGAACCATCAACTGCAGGATTCGGGAGTATCCAAATGCTCCGGGACCAGACTGCGTCAGGC
>JARLGM010000074.1 GCA_031292755.1 Candidatus Sulfopaludibacter sp. | reverse complement strand
ACTACAAGAACACGATAATCCAGGACACCAAGGCGCCCGACCACGGCAATCTCGACATTCTCGAGATGGTAATCCCGGTGGCGAAGAAGCGCGGCGTCAAAGTATTCACCTGGAGCGAGGATGTTTGGAACCCCGCAGTGAAGAATGTCGACAGAATCCAGGAGAAGGACCTGTACGGTAGGAACGCCAGAACGGTCTGCTTCAACAACCCGGACCATCACAATTTCCTGATGGGGCTGATGGAGGACTTCACACGATCCTATGATCTCGACGGCATCATGTGGGGTTCGGAGCGCTACGGCGCGTTCGGCAATATGGTGGAGTCGGTTCACAACCGCAAGGGAAACGATCCGTCACGAGTGACCTGCTTCTGCAAATTCTGCCAGGAGAAGGCGCGGGGCCGCGGGGTCAATGTGGAACGGGCTTTCGAAGGATTCCGCACATTGGAAGCTTGGGTGCATTCCTGCCGCGGCGGCAAACGCCCAACGGATGGCTACTACGTCACACTGTGGAGGATCCTGTTCCGCTATCCGGAGATTCTGGCGTGGGAGACGATGTGGAACGACAGTGTGCACGAGACGTATGAGGCTATTTATAAATTGGTGAAGTCCATCAAACCCAATATGCAGGTAGGCTGGCACGTGTGGCACGCCCACAGCTTCAGCCCGTTTTTCCGGGCGCAGACCGACTTAGGGGCGCTCAGTAAGTACTCCGATTATCTCAAGATGACCGTCTATCACAACCTCGGCGGTACGCGCATGGAGACCTATGTCACCAGCCATCACGATACGATATTCGGCGACCTGCCGATTGAGGAATCGCTGGAATTCGAATACCGCATTATGAACTACCGCGAGCGCGGCTATGAAGAACTGCCTTACACCGGCCTTTCGCCGGATTACGTGTACCGGGAGACCAAGCGTTGCGTGGAGGACGCTCAGGGAACGGCGATGCAGATCTGGCCAGGCATCGACGTGGATATCTCCAACATGGATTTGAACTTCAGCCGGTGCACACCGCCAGTTATTCGCGAAGTGACGAAAGCGGCGTATCGTGGCGGCGCCCAGGGGCTCGTGATTTCACGCAAGTACTCTGAGATGCAACTGGCTAATCTGGCTGCGGTAGGCGATGCGCTGCGTGAGATGAAGATCGTCTGAGTGCTGTACGCGGCGCAGCCCTTGCGGCCGCGGCTTTAAGCCCAGATAACTGGTGTTATCGGAACGCAACTGAAGGGCTGGCTCAGAACGGCACGTTGCTGCTCGATGAGATCGGCGAAATGCCGGTGGCTACCCAGGCCAAACTGCTCCGCGTGATTGAGGAATCGAAGGTCCGCCGCCTGGGCGGCATCAGCGATATCCGCGTGTCCGTGCGCGTCCTGGCAGCTACCAATCGCTCGCCGGAGAAGGCTGTGCAGAGCAAATTGCTGCGCGAAGACTTGTATTACCGGCTGAATGTCTTCCACCTTTCGATGCCTCCGCTGCGCGACCGTAAGCAGGACATCCCCCTGGTGGCTTCCGCTCTGCTGCGCGATCTCAACCGCAAGCATGGCTGCCGTGCGACGCACCTCAGCCCGGATGTCCTGGACCGCTCGCAGGCCCATAGTTGGCCGGGTAACGTGCGCGAACTGCGCAATCTCATCGAGCGGGCTGTGATTGTGGCGGGAAACGGGGAAATCCAACTTCGCCACCTTCCCGGCTCCGCCATGCCGGCGCCGCAATCGCCCATGCCGTCCATCCCGTCCATGCCGGTTCCCGCGGAGGATGTGCTGCAGATTCGCGCCGGGTCCCGGATGAGCGACATCGAAGAAGCCTACATTCGCCTCACCCTGAAGCAGACCAACAACAACCGGCGGAAGGCGGCGGAAATGCTGGGACTGTGCCTTCGCACTCTGCATAATAAGCTCCGGGTGCTCGAAGGGAAAAAGACGCGAAGCGCGGCTCAGGGCCGGGACGCGCCGGGATAATCCGCCGGCTTCAACGTTCGGCGGGCAGGGTGAAGCGGATAGTGGAACTGCCGTCGGCTTGCCGCTCCAGCCGCATTTCGCCTCCATGGCGAATCACGATGGCGCGGCAAATCGGGAGCCCCAACCCCAATCCTTCAGGACCACCGCCGGACGTGCGTGAAAACGGCCGGAACAGGTTCTCCGCATCGGCGGCGTCGAGACTGCCGTTGTCGTGGACCCCGAAAAGACATTCCGCCGCCCGGACTTCGGCGCCGACATGAATGCGAACAGGCGCGTTGCCGCTGCTATGCGCCAGGGCATGGAGCAGCAAATTCTCCCACAGTTGCAGCAGGCGGTCGGCATTGCCTGGCACGGTGGGCAGATGGTCGTAGGTTACCTGCGCCTTGCGGCTGCGTAGCGTCGGTGCCAGTTTAGCCAGCGCGGTTCGGAGGAGCACCTCCATGGGCACCGGCGTGAAACTCGTCTCGTCGATCTCGAGTGCCAGGGCATAAGCGGATAGCCCGTCCACCACCTGGTCGATTTTTTGAGCACCGCCGGCGATGAAGGCAAGCCGTTGCTCGAAATCGGCAGGCTGCGGAGCGTCGTTGCCCTTTGCCAGTAACTCGGCGTGCGCCCGGATCGCCCGCACGGAGGATCTCAGATCGTGACAAGCCCGCAACAGGAACTCGCTCACTTCGCTCGCTGGCATGATCTGATAGTACCCCGGCTACTGACCGTACCACTCCTCCCGGATATTGCGGAATAACAGGCCCGTAGCAACGCCGCCCGCGTCTGCCACCACATCCAGATACTCGAAGTGATTGCCGTACACTCTGGTTTGCAGGAACTCCAGAAGAATGCCAAATAACAAAATCAGCAAAGATGTTCGTGCCGCCATGCCGGCGCTACGAACCCGCCAGGTGGTCAGAATACAGGCCGCCAGAAAAGCCGCATAATGCGCGCAATCGTGGACCATCCCAAAGGTTGCCAGGCGGCCCTTCCAGGGTTGTGGTAGCAGAGCGAAACAGGCGATGAGCGCCAGCATGCCGATGCCGGCCAGTCGGGAGGGATTCATCGGACATAGTGCCGCCATGCCACCACGCTGTATTCGGTGAGGAGGCGCACCGGACGGAATATGCGATGCAGGAAAGCCAGTTTCGGAGGCAATTGCATCCACTCGTTGGCTTCCGGATGCGGCGGCCGGATGGCCGAGAAGAACAGAATGCGGGCGCGATCCGCCCACCGCTCTCTGCTCCGCATCATAAACAGGTAGCGGCTGGCCCTCAGTTGATAGTGGGATTGACCGGAGGGCGTGGCAAACAGGTCGGCGTGTACCCGGGTCGCCAGCCGGCGGGCGGCGGAATCCGATTCGAGACAACCCGCCGCAGGTCCAGGTAATTGCGCGCCCATCGATTGGGCCAGGTAAAGGCCCAGATCCAACAGGCGAAGAATGCCCAGGCTCTCAGCGCGTTGCAGAACGGCTGGCCAATTGAGCGATGGGCTCACACGGATCAGTTCCGCCAGACAGGTGATCCACTCGATGCGTTCCCAGCAATGCTTGGCTCCGTGAACGCATAGGTACAGCAGCAGGTCTTCCGTAGCCAGCGTGGAGGCTTCGTAACCGGGTAGCGCGATTCTGGTGGCGCGATGCCAGAACGCCGCGACGGGAAGGTCCACCGAGGCATTCCGCTCACAGAAGCGCCAGTGAAGTTCCACCACTAACCCCGACTCATTCCGGAATTGGATGGCGCATTCGTTTTCCACGTAACTCCGCTCCTGTTCGGCCGTGAATCGAAGCGCCGGCCGGTATCCGAGCGCGCTCAACGCCTCGCTGCCCAGACTCAGATGGCTTTCCGGCACCAGAATGTCCAGATCGCAAAAAGAGCGAAACGAAATGCTGCCATAGGCGGCCATGGCCACCGCGGGACCTTTGCAGGGCATTGCCGGTATCCCCAGCTTTTCGAAGGTTTCCAGGATGCGCGCGAGTTCGCCGTTGAGAGCCATGCTCCGTGCAACTCGCAAGCGGACCGCGGCGCACAGGCTTTCCAGCACCGGCGGCGGAACCCTGTTCAAACAACCCTCTCGTTCCAGGCTGGCATACAGTAAAGCCAGAATGCGATGGCGGTCCGCCATTTGCAGCAACAACCGCCAGTCCAGCGGCTCCGCTATCAGGTTGCTGAATTCAGCGGATTCCTCGGCGCTCAACTGCCTGCGGGCTCCGAGAAGCAACAGGGCATGCTCGGGTCGACCGGAATCCATTCTATCGTCTCGTCCCTTCGCGGTGTTTGAGAATACGGTCCAGCACAGCGCGGATTTCCTGCAGATTGTGAAAGGTTCGCACGCGGTAGACAGGCACAAGGTTCGCCAGTTGGGCGCACATCTGCAAATGCGTTCCGTCGCCCTCCACTCCCCAACGCGTGGGAACGGAGTGGCGGATCAATTCCCTCATGGTCTCGACCGCGGAAAGCCTGCTCACCTCCGCGGCAGCCTCCCGGTCCAGCACGTAGATTGCATCCAGCGGTACAGGCCCGGAGCTGAATCCGTCCAGCACCGGCTGAGCATGCTTCACTTGCGACTCATGCACGGGCCGGAGATAAGAACGGCTATATCCTAACGCGGCGGCGACCTCCGGGTATATCTTCAAACTGGGAAATGCAGGCAGAACCGTGGGTGGCGAGTTTCTGAGACTGAGCGCGGCGTTATCGTCGGCAACTACGGAGTAGCCGCGGGCATGAAATCCCGACGCCATCGTCGATTTGCCCGCGCCCACCGAACCCACAAAAGCAAAACAGCGGCCGCCGGCGCTCACGATACTGGCGTGCAGCACAAATAATCCTCGCTGGTGTAGAATCGCGGCCAGCATCATCCCCTGCACATAGAGCCGCAGCAGCGCGGATTCCGCTCCCGGTTCGGGTGTCACGATCACCTCCCGGCCGCCGCACACCTGAAACTGGCCGGCCCGGGGATACGAAAAACGCGCCTCCGCGCCCGGATTCGCCCGCCATTGAATGGATTGCGTTCCGTCCAGCGGCCGGGCTTCGGTTAGGCGGATATCGACATCGCCGCCGGTTTGAGCCGGTGGCAATTCGAGCAAGGGAATTTCGGAACCGATTCGTAGATTATAAGCCGAGTAGTAGAGCACGGTATTATGTTTTCCACCTTCAAAGACCGGGTGGGACAGACGTTTCCGGCTACCCCACCCGGCAGCACGATTCAACCATTAGCCGCTGATGGAATTGTTCTCGAAGAGGAAACCATCGGCGCCGCCCATAGTCTTATTTTTTGCCAGCGTGAGAGTTTCAACATCGCCGAGAATTGTCAATTGGGGCTGATTCCATTCCTTTTTATTCAAGGATTGAGTCATCGGTTTTTTCTCCTTTCTGCTCCCCACCGGATAATCCCGGTGAATTGCTGGATTAAGATGCAAATCCGGCGGACCGCAACCAGAGGGCCAGATTCAAGGTGGCGAATAATTGAATTCCCTCGCCCTGTCCCTGCGAGTGGCTGTTCCGATACGCGGTGTACGCGGCGCGAACGGCGTCAGCATCGATGAATGGCGCCAGTTCCGCCATGCCGCGCAGTGATATTTCCTCCAACCGCTCCCGTTCGAAATCGAGCAGACGGAGATAGAAATTCGGGCTTAGATTTCCTTTGCGGGCGCGCCACTGAATGCCTGGCGGGAGAATGCCGGACATCGCGCGCCTTTGGATATAGCGGTTCCACCCGTTGCCGAGTTTCTGTTCGGCCGGCAGCGCTACGCAAAATTCCATCAACCTGCGATCGAAAAACGGGTAGCGCGCCTCTATTTCAAACGCGGCGCTGGCCTTATCCGCGATTTCCAGGGTATAGGAGTACAGTGCCTGATTCAACCCCATGCAATGCGTTTCCCGCGCCGTGCGGGTCAGGGTCCACCTGGTCTGGTTGTGCAACAGGCGGCGAGCCCTATCTTCGATACGGGTCCGCGCTTTGAACTCCGGATTGATGAAAATATATCCACGCCGCAGCGCGCGGCCGCGCGTTCGCAGGAACGTCCGCAAACGGTACACCCACGCCGGCGACAGCGGTTTCACGCAATACTCGTTTAATATCCGTCTCGGCGCGATTCCGGCAAGATGATGCTGCGAGAGCAGCCGGGTTTCGCGCCACAGCGTAACCCATCGCAGTGTTTGGGCCAGTTCGGTCAAACGTTCGAAGCCGTGAGAGACCGTGCTGTCCCCGTCGAATCCATCCAGGAACACTCGTACACCCTGTTTCCGCGCCGCGTCGTACATGGCCCAGTGCAGATAAAGATTCGGCGCATAATTGGCGTGATCCAGGTGATAGTGCATGCGGTCCACCTGCCACAATGGGCTGAGGCGATCCGCTTCAATGAAGTGAGGCGCGAAGTTGCCGCTCTCCAGCACGGCCTGCATCTGGGGCCGTTCGTCAATCCGTCGCAGATCCTTCTCGGGCAGGCTCGGAAAAATCAGTGAGAACGTGCGCAGCGGCCCCGCGCATTCGGGGATCATTCGCGCCGCGGCGCAGGCCACCGATGACGAGTCGAGACCGCCGCTCAAGGCGGCTCCCACTGGATAGGCGCTGCGTGTGCGGCAGCGCACCGCCTTCGAGAAAAGATCTTTGAACGCTTCGGCATATTCTCCGTCGGAGCCCAGGCGCAACTCGCTGCGGGAATCCAGCGACCAGTATTCGCGCAACTCCGTCTTTGCCGCCGTGACCGTGAGCGTGTGGGCGCCCGGCAGGCGAAAAATCTCCTGGTAAAAAGTTCCGGCCCGATCTTCGAAAAGCGTCACCAGATACTCGGCCACGCGAAGCTCATTGAGTCTCCGCGGCACCTCGGGCAGTGCAAATAGCGCCTTGATTTCCGAGGCGAACGAAAAAGCCTTTGCGCAGAGGTGATAGTAGAAACCTTTGACGCCCATCGGATCGCAAGCACAAAACAGGCGCCTCGCGGGCCGGTCCCAAATCACGAAGGCAAAATCACCCAGAATCCGCCGTGGACAATCCTCGCCCCATTGTCGGTACGCAGCCAGAATCAGTTCCGGATCTGCCGGCTGGCCGGAGGGATCATGCCGCCACAAATCGTCCATCAGTTCTTCGCGATTGTCGAGGCGGGCGTCAGCGGTAATGGCATAATCGCCGGCCTGCGACACCAGGGGCTGGCGCTCCTGAAGCGACTCCGGCGTGATGCGCAGCATGCAGTGACCCAACGCCACCGGCCCATCGACCCATGTTGCCTGGGCGTCCGGTCCGCGGTGAATCATTCGGGCGTTCATCGCCTGCACTTGCCCGCTGGCCGCGCCTTCGCCGTCCCTTATGAACTTTCCACAGATTCCACTCATGTCAGTAACCGATCGATCTCCGGAAAGGGAGTGTATTGTTCGACCACGGCCAGAGGCCCACCAACTACCACGCACCCTTCGAATTCCAGCCACGCGTGAGCCGCAAATGCTCCGGCTAGCCGCTGGGCGCCCACTCGCAGCGTCACCGGGTAACCGTGCCGGTTCAGCAAAGCCTCGGCTACCAGGGCGGAAACCAGGCAGGTGCTGCCCACCGGTGAGAGTCGCGATGCTCGGGCGGCGCAGCGCAAGAGCCGGTCCATAGAGATCCGCTTCCTCACAGGCAGGGGCTGATTCGCCGATAAAACTCGTCTCAGTACCCGGCGCACTGATCGCACCGGCAGCCCGGCCAACAACACCCGCACTGCGATTGTGGCGCCCAGCGCCTGGGCAAACGCCGCGTCTTCCCGCCTTGGTCTGCCAAGCATCCCCACCGTTACAACTCCAGCCTGATCAGTCCCCGCTCCGCCAAATGATCCACCAGCGCCGTAACATCCGCCTCGCATCGCTCCGTTGTCACATCGTATTCTTCCCGCAGCCGTTCACAGAGCGCGGAGACCGTGCAGCCCTTCTGAAGGTGTTGCCAGATGGCGGAGCCAACCGGATTCAAGGCGAAATATTGCCCGGAGGTGCCATCCAGAATGACGGTCTCGCCCGCCACTTCACACGAGGTGGCATGAGGGGTAGGTACAATTCGGGTGGAAGCCGTAAGCGTCTCCATTGCGAACTCCTTCTACAAAATGTTCGAAATACTCGGTACTTTAGTCCCTTATGTGTGATATGATCCGAATCTGTAGATACTTCGGGGCAGCTCCTGTTCATCCTCTACGTGATCCTTGTTACCCGTGCTGCTGATCTCTGACCCCCAAACTTGCTAAAGTCCGGACTGCTGCTGTCACTATCAAGTGAACGCGGAAGCAGTGTGTCTCGCTAACTAGACTATGCACGCCACTAACCAGTTTATGAACCAAAGATACTCGCTCAGAGTTATCCTGTGTGCCGCCACACTGGCCGTCTGGCCCCTTTGCGCGGCAACCGACGTTAGCGCCTACGGTGCCACCGGCGATGGCCAGTCTGACGATACCAGCGCCTTGCAACGCGCCATTAATTCGACTCCCGCGGGCGGAACACTCACCTTCGGCACTTCCAACAAGGTATTTCTGATCAGTTCCCGCCTGGTTTTTCAGCCCAATCGGATTTACCAGGGGCAGGGCACGATTCGCATGAAGTCCGGTACAGCGCCTCACACGGCCATTGCCAAACTCTCCTACAACGCCGCGAATAACACGACGATCAACGGCATTACATTTGATGCGAACGAGGTCGGCGGGGGCCTGCAGATTGGGGTAGACGGCGCCTCTGCCATACCCGCCAGCGGAGTTCAGCTCAACCAATTGGTCTTTCGGAATACTTCGTCTTCGCCCACCGGCCCGTGGGACGGTGCGGTATACGCCCCTGTCGGACTTATCAGCTCTCAGATTACGAACAATCAGATTGTCAATTGCGGCTACGGTATATATCTGGCGGATCTTAACGCCGTCACTATCTCTAATAACTATTTTCAGGGAGTTCACTACGGAGACGCGATCTCGGTGGTGTTTAACGCCGCTCCGTTCGCCTACGGCCAAGGCATCTTGATTTCGCAAAACACCGGCCAGCACCTGGGCCGCATGGGTATCGAACTCTGGCCCAACGGAGGAAACGTGGCCCAAACCTCTCAGGTGGAGGGAATTGTCATCTCCGGCAACACGTTCTCGCAGTGGGACATGGGCTTTAACTCCGACACATTCGGCATTTCCCTTATGGCCGGCAAGCAAAACAGCGTCGTCAATAACAAACTCGTGGGCGCCAACGCGGGATATGGGATTGAACTGGGCACCGAGCAGACCACTATTTCGCAGAATAGTGTAAGTGGATTTTCCACCGGTATCATCCTGCATGACAGTTCCAATTCCACGGTCAACGGAAATCTGCTGACGGCGCAAGTCAACGATGGCATCGAATTCTCCAATGCTCCGGGATCCCGGGCCAACATCGCGGTGCAGAACAACAGCATTATCGACGCTCAAATTTTCGGCATCTTTGTAAATACCAACACCTGGAGCGGGAGCAGCATCACGGGCAACTTCATTTCGCGGACGGCCGGGGTATATGCCACCGACCAAAATCAATCCTTTACGGGTATTGCCACCTCTCCCCCGGTGAGTCCCGTCACTGTCAGTGGGAACTCCATTACGCAAGCGGGGGTTACCGGACCCTCCAGTTTTGGGTTCATCGGAATCCGCCTCAACGGAAGCGCCGGGGCTAATACGTCGTCGACTTATCAAAACAATACCATTCTTTCGCAGTTATTGCTTTCCAATAGCGTGGGTCTGTTCGGTAACTCCGCGGGCACGATGGATGGCACGATCATTCAGGGCAACACTTTCACCGGCCTCAATTCCGCTTCCGGTGGCGCTCCATCCGGCGGGGCCGTCAGCAGCGGAAATATGATCTACAACTGCACGTCCCCCGGACCTATCGCTCTGATGCCGTAATTGCCGGCTGTGCGACTTGTGTAGAGCCATCTCGTAAATCCGCATCACTTGCTGGTAATTGGAACTCGGGTTGTAGCTCGCCAGGTACTGTAAGCGCGCCTGGCGTCCCATTTCCATCATGCGGTCCGGGTTCTCCTGGCACCAGGTCAATTTGGCCGCGAGGGCCGCGGCGTTGCCAGGCTCGAAATGAAGGCCGGTCGTGCCGGGCGCAACCAGGCAGGTCATGGACCCGAGGTTGCTCGCCACCACCGGTAAGCCGGTAGCAAACGCTTCCAACAGTGTCAGCGGCAACCCCTCGTACCAGATCGAAGGAAACACAAGCACACATGCCCGCTTCATCTGCTCCCGCAGGCTCTCGCTCGAAAGCTGTCCCAGATATCGGATGCGCGGATCCCGCCTGCATGCTTGCGCCACCGCGCTTTTCAAAGGGCCATCTCCGGCGATTTTCAACGGTATGGGCCGATCCAGTTCCTGCCAGGCCGCGAGCAGGGTTTCGATCCCCTTCTCTGCCGACAGCCGCCCCGCATACAAGGCAAACGTTTCGCGAATTTCGGAGTAGCCCGGATCGGTCGCGACGAAATTCGGTTTCACCACGACTCGCTGTTCCGGCAAACCGCCCTGCACGAACTTCCGGCGCGCGAATTCCGTTAGTGCAATCCACACGTCCACCGCCCGCGACCAGGTCCCCACACCCCGATGTGCGGTCAACATGAGGGCGGTAACTGTCGAGGCGCATCGGCTGCCCCGATAGCAGCCGTAGCGTACGGCGTTCCAGGAACCGAATGGAGAGATACAGGATTCGCAGGGAAACCCGTCTCTCAGCAGCGTGGCCGCCGGACAAAGAAGCCGGTAGTTGTGTAGCGTGGCTACCACGGGAATTCGCTCTGCCCGAGCCGCATAGAAGGCCGCCGGAGACATCATCGGGAAGGTGTTATGAAAATGACATACTTCCGGCCGCCGGCTTCGCAGCAGGGCTCGTAGCCCCGAGTAAGTGGACTCGCTCCAGATCGTTCTGGCGGCCAGCCGGGCCCGGCTCATGCCGTCGGTCTGATCGTTGTGCTGGCGGTACTCTATCACCTCGTGACCATACCGCCGCAATAAGGCGGATTCGTCGGCGAACACTTGGTCCTCACCGCCCGGCAACTTGTAAGATGTGTGCGCGAGTAAGATTCGCATAACTCAAAGCCTTAGCGTAGAGCGGTGCAGCCGACATGCCCGCGAGTACGTAAAACGGCACCGCCCCGAATGGTGTCTCAAACGAGTTGCCAAAGAAAGCCCCGGAGAGAAAAGCCAGCCAGATCACGGGACCGAAAGGGTTCCCTGTTACTTGCCATGCATGCCAAAGCGTCCGGGCCAGCGCGAGTTGCAGCGCAAAGAAAATCGCCACCCCGATCCATCCGCCATATCCCAGGGCATAAAAAAAGACGCTGTGAGGCGTGCGGATGTCGCGTTCCTTATAGCCAATCAGCGACGCCAGAGGATAGCCGTACCCCTGTCCCAGAAAAGCGCTTTCGATGTCACGATGGGTTTCCTCCCAGATTCGGTTCCACCACCTGACCCGCCACATCGCAGTACCGGCTTGCGACTTGGCATCGGGATCCCACTGTTCGGCGAGTTCCTGATCGAACGGCGCGACCACCCGGCCGATGATCTCGCGGCTCGATATCTGTCCGCCGCGTGTCACTGGCGCCGGCGCTCGCACATTCGCCACCAATCCCACGGCCAATAGCACGGCAACGGCTGCAAAAGCTCCCACCAGGCGATCGACCCTCCGCGTCAGGAAACACCATAAGATCGCGCCCAGGATGAAGCCGAGATACTCGGCGCGCACCTGCAGGCAAAGCATCACAACCAGATTCAACAGCAGCAGGTGCCAGACCCGCGACACTTTCTTCTCCAGGCACAACAATCCCAGAACCACGAGGGACGAGCCCTCGGGTTGGCCGAAGATCTGGACATCTACCGTGCCCGGCACCGACATCGGAATCCGGTTGAGGAAAATAATGTATGCGAGTCCATACACGCCGTTGGTCCAGGCAGCAAGGTGAATGGTTCGCCGGAGCAGCGAACGGTCCACCGTCGCAATCCACAACCCGATGAAGAAACAGATGGGATAGTAGTGGAACGCAAACCCCTGCAGCGCCAGGATTGGAGAATACTCCTTCCCCAAGCCGCGCAGCAGTTCAAGCCAGCCGTAGCCCAGAAAACATGCAAACGCGATCGCGATCTCGCTCAGCGGTGAGGGCTGCATCAGCGGCTCGATCCACCCACGCAGCACGGCTCTGGGTTGTGCCAACAGGAAGGTCCCAATCGCTAGCTCGCCAATGAATAGTTTGGCCGGCGGAACCCCCAGGTAGGCGAACGCGCGTGTCATGGTCAGGTAGCCCACTACGAGGATCATGAACAGCTTAGGCCAAACTTTCATAAAAGTCCCTCCAAGCCGACACGAAGCGGTCACTGCCGTAGCAGGCTACCTTTTGCCGTGCACGGTCCCCCATTAGCCGGCGCTGCTCCGAAGTCATATTCGCGATACGGCGCATCCCGGTAGCCACACTGTCCGCCGTTCGGTCAATCACCAGGCCGTTATAATCGTCATCCAACATTTCCTCCACGCCATTGACTCGGGTGGCGACAAGAGGCAGGCCCGCCGCCGCCGCCTCCAGCGCTACCAGGGGAAATACCTCGTAGCACGACGGCAAGATGAATGCATCCGCGGCCCAATAGTACGGGCGAAGGTCCCGCTGCATTCCTTCTAAGCGCACCCGCCCTGCAATTCCCATCGCCTCCACGCGTGCCTGATATTTCGCGATGAGGCCGCGCTCTCCTCCCGCCACCAGCAATCGCAGCGGACAATCACCAGCCTGACGGATCGCCTCCAACACAAGGGGCAGTCCCTTACGCTCGAAGTGCCCCAACGCCACGAACACGAACACCACTTCGTCGGGCGCAATGCCCTGCCGGCTCCGGATCTCTTCTCGCCACTGCTCGTTGGGCGGTTGCAGGCGCTCCGTATCTACCGGATTCGGCAGCAGCCGGAGCTTGGCTTTCTGTCTGGGATAGACTTGCGTCAACTCGCTCATCAACCCGCGGGAAGGCGCCACGATGTGCCGCACCCGCCGGTAGACGGCCGGTTCCATCAGCGCGGCGGCTCGATGTGCCAGACCGCGCAGCAAACCGCGGGGTCCCGGTGCGCGTGTTTCGCGCCAATGCCGTTTCAGATAAAGCCGGTGACAGAAATGCGAATACGAAATGTCCCCGAACAACAGATTGGACTCCACGATCTGCACAAGGTCGAAACGCGCACCACGCGCCAGGCGTTGATACGCGTATGCCAGCGGTGCCAGCAGGTGATACAGGGCATAGAGCAATATGTAGGGCCGCACCGGCAACGGCAGCTTGACCCAACGGATTCGCTCCGGGCACGGATTCTCGAACTCCACCGCGAATACCGTGAATTCATGCAACTCGCAAAGCCCTTTCAACACGCGAAGGTGGCAGCTTCCAACCGGATTGGTCGATATCACGCGGTAATCGAAAATGGCGATTCGCATAAGCGCGGCCAATCCGTCAGAGAACATCGGGACTCAGCCGGATGGGCCGGCGAAACCCCGTAAGCACTCGAATCACCGTCCGCTTCAAAGCATTGGACGACGTGGCAACATTTAGCCAGGGTTGCCGCCATCGCCGGGGCAGCACCGCCGCCACCCCGAAGAGCCATGGCAACACCAGTTTCTGGCGAACTCCGTAAAGGTCGTCCGCCAGGATCGCTCGCACCGCCGAAAGATACCGGCGATATAGCCGCATTCGGGACTCACCCTCCAGCAGGTGGGCAATCAACAGTTCCAGCGCGATGTGCAGGTTGTTCTGAACGTCCAGCGATTCGCACCATTCCATCTCGCTCAACCGTTCATTGACGCCTTCCACTACCTTGGTCATCAGGACGGCGCCCATGCGAGCGGATTTCGCGTCCACTCCCTGTCTTCCGCCCGTGTTGGACCCGTGAATCCGGTAAATGGAAAGTTCGTCGGATAAATATGTCGTCTTGCTGATGAGCGGAAACAGGGTGAACAGAAATCCGTCCGCGCCTGCCGCGAACTGTTGATCCGGAATGGGGAAGCCGATTTCACCCAACTCGCGGCGGAACGCCAGACCGCTCGACGGCATGTAGCGCCAGCGGCCGCCTCGCCGCAGAACCCGGTCGGCGATCCAGCCCTCTTCGAATGCCCCCAGGATCGGGATACGGTGGAGCAGCGCGCCCTGGGCGTCCACCAGGGTCATCGCATGGACCAGCAGGCCCGCATCCGGGCACCTGGCAAAACGTCCCACCACGCTGGCCAGTTTTTCCGGAGCGAAAGCATCATCGGCATCCAGACAGCAGATGATGTCGCCCTTGCTCTCCGTGTATGCCATGTTGAACGCCGAGGCTTGCCCTCCATTCTGCTTTTGCAGTAACTTGATTCTGGCATCGCGTTCCGCAAAACGCGAAATCACCTCGCCCGTGTTATCTGTGGAACCGTCGTCGCAAACAATCAATTCCCAATTAGTGTAAGTCTGAGCCATCACGCTGCCGATACACTCCGAGAGATAGCAGGCGTAGTTATAAGCCGGAACCAATACAGACACAAGCGGACCCGGTGGGAGGGGTTGCAAGCTCAGCGGCTGTCTGGGCGGGCGCGCGGATATCGCCTTGGGACTCATGCCGGGTTCTCCAGATCCGGCAACGCCAATGCCGGAACCGGCGGTTCTTCCCGGAACCGCCCCCGCAGCAGAATGAGATTCGCGACAACGAAGATGAACAGCTCCGCGCTGACCACCGCATACGCCATGCCCATTTGTCGATAACGCGGCGCCATCACAACGGCCATACAGACATTCACGATGCTCGCGCCGAGAATGACCCGGTTCAGCGTCCGGTCCATTCCCATCGGCGCCATCCATTGCGTACACAACACGGTGTTCAAGCCGATGAGCAACGGTAGCACCGCCAGAAACCGTAACACCGGAATCGCGGGGCCAAACTTGTTTCCCAGTAAGATCCGGACCAGGAGCGGCGCGGAGGCATATACGGAGAGACCCAGGAAGAGCCCGCCCGCCCCCGCCACTATGGCATTGGTCTTCAAGAGTTCAGACCCTGCCCGGCGGTCGTGCACCGCCAGTTTACTTAGACGGGGAAACAGCGCCTGGTTGAACGGGTTCAATAAGCCCATAAAGGCCTTGCTGATCTTTTCGGCTCCCGCAAAATAGCCGACCGCCACCGGCGGGGCAAACAATCCCAGGAGGAAGGAGTTACCCGACGTGTATAGCATAGCGGTGCTGCGAAACAAGAATAGCGTCCACCCGGTTCGAAGAGCGTGTCGCACTCGGGCAGGGGTGACCCTGTAAAGCGGCACCCGCCGGTACATCAGGGCCAAACCGGCGCCAGTGGAAACCAACGAAGCCGCCGCCTGCAAGCCGGGAACGCGCCACGCGTCACCGGGATTATGAACGAAAATAAACACCGCGGCGGCAGCGGAGGTCTTCGCACCCACCTCCAGTGTCGCCACCACCTTCAGCCTTTCGCACCCCTGGAAATACCACAGCGGATTCAATCCCAGGGCGATTCCCGCGATGACTCCCGCCCAAAGCACTTTCGGGTGTTCCTGCAAGCCTGGAATCACCTGCTGAAACGCAAGTGTTAAAGCAATACCGGCCGCGGCCAGAAGTGCCTTTGCTCCGATGACTCCCGCAACCAGGTCGGCAATCTTTTCCGGTACCCCCCGATGGCGCGCAACTTCGCGGGTAGCCGAAAGATTGAATCCGTATTCCACGACCAGGTTCAAGTAACTTCCCAAACCCTGCGCCATCGCCACCAGTCCCCATGTGGATACGCCAAGCGTGCGAACCAGGTAGGGAACCGTGAACAATGGCACGGCGTAGTTCACCAGATAGGCGCCGTAAAGCGATACCACGTTCTCCGCAACGCCCTCGCCTAACTTCGTGCGAACCCAATCCATGCTCGAACGGAACACCTAATTCGCCGCCGCCACCTGCGGCAGGCGACCCGTCTGCTGTAACTGCGCGACGATGAATCGATAGGTCCTGATCAAGCCATCCTCCAGCGCCACTGAGGGCTCCCATTGCAGCACTTCGCGCAACCGGCCGTTGTCGCTGTTCCGCCCGCGCACCCCCTGGGGCTTAGTCACATCGTAAGTCTTATGGATTGTCTTGCCTGCGATGGCGGCAACAACGTCTACCAGTTGATTGATGCTGACCAGCCGGTCCTGGCCCAGATTAAGCGGGTCGGCATAATCGCTGTTCATGATGCGGTAAATGCCTTCCACGCAATCGTCGATGTAACAATACGAGCGAGTCTGCTCGCCGTCGCCCCATACCTCGATGGTACCGCCGTCTCCCGCCAAAGCCACCTTGCGGCAAATCGCCGCCGGACTCTTCTCCCGGCCGCCGTCATAAGAGCCCAACGGTCCAAAGATATTGTGGAAGCGAACCACTCGCGTCTCCAGGTCGAATTCCTCCCTGTAATGTCGGCAAGTCCGCTCCATGTACAGTTTCTCCCACCCATATCCGTCTTCAGCATCGGCCGGGTAGGCGTCTTCCTCCCGCAAAGGGGTCACATCCGCGCTCTTCTGCAGGTATCCTGGATAGACGCAGGCGCTGGAGGTGAACAGGAATCGATGAACGCCATTGCTGCGCGCGGCCTCGATGGTATTCATGTTGATCATCGTGTTGTTACGGACAATGGCGGCCTTGTGAGTCTCGATAAAGCCGATTCCACCCATGTCGGCCGCCAAGGCGTAGACTTCGTCCATTCCTTTAGTGGCTCGCTCACACATACTCTGCTGGCGTAAGTCCAGAGCCAGGAATTCGTTCGCGGCGGTCGGTTCGTATTCGGGTTTCTTGACATCCACACCACGTACCCAATAGCCGCGATCCACCAGGTACTTGACCAGGTGATGTCCGATAAATCCGCCCGCTCCGGTAACCAGTATCCGTTGTTGAGTCATCTACGTATTTGCCTTTCTTCCACGGGTTAATGTTTCGCCGGAGCTTCCTTCCACGTGAGTCCGTGTATCCGGCGGTCGAACCATTGAAGTGCCCACAAAGGGAGAAATCGCGGAGTCACTATCAGGTAACGATGCCACAGGCGCCGGGGCTCCGCCCACAATCGAAATAGCCACTCAAGGCCAAGCTTCTGAAACCAAGGAGCCGCCTGTCGAACCTTCCCGGCATGGAAGTCGAAAGCCGCTCCCACCCCCGCCAGAACCATGCCGGGGAGCCGGTCCCGATGACTGAACATCCATCGCTCCTGCTTCGGCGTGCTAATACCGACGAAAACGATGTCCGCGGCGGACTGCAGGATCCGTCGTACGACCCATTCATCCTCTTCTTCAGTAAGTGGACGGAATGGCGGTGAGTACGCGCCCACAATCGGAAGGCCTGAAAATCTGGCAGTCAGGCGTGCGACCAGTATTTCCAGGCTGTCCTGGGTGCCTCCGTACAGGAAGACCCTGTGTCCGTGCCGCGCAGCGTCCTCGCAGAGGCGAAGCATCGCTGTTGGTCCATACACCCTCTCCTGCCTCGCGAATCCGAATGACCGCAGTGCCCAAACCACCGGCATCCCATCAGGCGCAACCACGTCAGCCGAGTTCAGAATAACGCCGACATCCCGATCGTCACGCGCGGTGATTATTCCGTGAACCGATAGGAAGCAAACATAGCGCGCCTTCGCTCCGCCGGTCCCGTTTCTCCGGTTGGCGATCCAGCCGCGGCATACCTCCGCTAGTTCGGAGTAGCTGGTTCTACTTACGGCGACGCTCAAAACGTCTCCCTTCGGAGGTTCGAAAATCTGCAACGTCATTAGTAAGCTCCGCGCCCGGTGATCACCGCCCGGGGTGTGGCCATCAGAATCGACATATCCGATTTCAGCGACCAGTCACGGATATATTGCACGTCCAGTTCCACCATCTCGCTGAACGGAACGTCACTGCGGCCGCTTACCTGCCACAATCCGGTGATGCCGGGCCGCACGCGCGCACGCTGTTCCGCCCAGCCGCGAAACTTCTGGCTCATACCATCGGGATCGAGATCTTCCGCAGGGAGCGGCCGCGGACCCACCAGCGCCATGTCTCCAAGAAGGACGTTGAACAACTGCGGTAGCTCATCCAGGCTGAAGCGTCTCAGCACGCGGCCCAATGGCGTGATGCGAGGGTCGCAGCGCACCTTGAAGAGATGCCCGGAGTGTTCGTTTTGCTCCGTCAGTTCGCGGCGCTCCGGACCAGCACAGTACATAGATCGAAATTTCCAGAAGGTGAAGTACCGTCCCCCCTTACCCACCCGGGGCGCCCGGTAAAGCACCGGTCCATCCGATGTAACCACGATCAGTCCGGCAATGATTATGAATAATGGCACCAGAAGCAGAATCAATACCAGGGAAACCAGGACATCTGTGCCGCGTTTCAGGACCTCCTGCCAGGCTGTGAAGGGAGACGGCTGAACATCCACCAGATGGAGGCCGTATAGATTGTGATAACTGACCTGGGCATCCGGGATCACGGTAGATATCGGCCGGCTCACTGTGACGCCCATCCGCTTCAGAACTTCCCCGCAATGCTCCACCTCCGGCTCGGTAAGGGTGTCGCAGGCGAGGATAATACGATCCAGGCTCTCGCGGTTAATCACCTCAGCCAGATCGTGAGTCGTTCCGAGTACCGGCAGGGGAGGGTCCAGGACTTCGACATTGAGTTGCGTTTCCGTGCCCGCCATTGCGAACCCCGCGGGAAGGATGAGGCCCCGAACCGAGGCTCCACTCCCCGTTGAGACGCCAATGGCCTCCACCACTTCCTGTGCCAGACGTCCGAAACCCAGCACGGCTATCCGCTTTTCGCCCGGCCACAGGGGTGCGATCAGGCGCGCGATTGCGCTGGCCGTAAAGAACGAGGCAGCAAGACTCAAGAAGCTGATCGGAACGAACAACAGGATGAACGACCGCGACAAGCCGTTACCGAATCGACTCGACGCGAACGTCAGGATGACTGCTATGATGCTGACAGCAGTCGCCGACTCCGCCACCCGGAGCAACGCCGCCGCCGGCGTCTCACCGATTTCCCTGCGGTAGGTCTTTCGGCCGGTTGCAGTCAGCAACCACAGCAACACAATGGCTGTAAGTGGCGGTGCAATCTCTTGAATGGTAGGACGCGACAAGGTAATCGCCATGTACGGATTCAAAAGTAGCCTTACCTCCAGAGTAATTCGCCAGGCTACAGCCAAAGCGCCGCAATCGCAAAGTAGATGCAGGACAAAGAAGTGAGGGCTCCGTGTAAAAGAAGGGGCCGAAAACGTTTTACAAGATAACAAGCGGTTGCTCCTCCCTGTCAATCAAGCCGCAAAATAGGCTTCGATGTGCTTGTCGTACGGGTATACGCCGTACCCATTCTGTTTGGGATCCCAGTCGTTCAGAACCGTGCCAAGCACCGTAATACCGTCCTCGTACAATCGCTGTTCCACCGCCATCGCAGCCTCCCAGCGCACGCGGCCCGCTCGGATCACCAGAATGACTCCGTCTGAGATGCGTCCCAGAACCCGTGCATCGGCGAGGTTCAGCAAGGGAGGCGTGTCGATGAGCACTACGTTGAATTGCCGCCGGAGATCCCCGATCAACTTGCTCATCCTGGGGGAATACAGCAGGTCGGAAGAACTCAAGCCGCGACCCCCACTGGGCAATAAGCAAAGATTCGGTACCGCGGTCTGTACAATGCAATCCTCCACCGACACATTCGGGGCGCCGTCCGGGTTGAGAAGGTCGGCAATCCCCCGGTCGTTCTCACACCCGAATACCGTGTGGAGCCTGGCCCTCCGTCGGTCTCCGTCAATCAGCAATACCTTGCCTGCCACGCCGGCCAGCGAAATTGCCAGGTTACTCGCCACCGTGGTCTTTCCTTCCCCCGGACTCAGGCTGGTGACCACCAGGACGCGATGATCGTCGTTCCCCTGCCCCGGCAGTAGCAAAGACGCACTGGCCGAACGGAACGACTCGGCCAGCAGGCAGGAGCTGGACCGCCACGTAACAGTTTCCAGCCGGGAGTCCCGGGCGGCCCCGCCAAGCGCAATCCCGGCGCCAAGTCGTCCACGCACCCCTACGCCGTCAACCGACCGTAAACCCGCCTGGCTCGCCATGGGAATAACTCCCAGTTCCGGTGCCCTCAAATATTGCTTCGATTCGCCAGGCTCCATGATGGTGTGGTCTGCTCCCGCCCGTGCGATCAGAATGAGTGCACCGATACACAGGAATCCGAAAGAGATAAGCAAGGCGGTCATGGGCTTGTTCGGCCGCACCGGAATCGTCGACGGCACGGCGGGGTCCACTACCCTCACGTTGCTCGCCTGCATCGCTGCTGCGACGCCGTAACCCTTGACCTTCTGCATCATCATCGAATAGATACTTTGATTCATCTCGAGCTGATTCTTCAGCGCCGCGTACTGGACCATCTTGGACACCTGGTCGGTGGCGTTCCGCACTCGCGCGTCGTACTGCGCGTGCAGCAGGTTCTCGCGCCTCTGCGCGGCACGATAATCGCTCTCCACCCGCGCCGTCGCCGCCGTCCGCTGTGAAGCGATGGCCTTCTCCAACTGGGCTATCTGTGCCTTAAGGGGAGGAATCTTATAATAGTCCGGAGCGTAGGTCGCTTCCATCTCCGCTAACTGCTTTTGCAGGGTGGTAAGTTGCAACTGATATTGGTCGATGGTGCCGTCGGGCGGCAGGACGGCGGACCCGCCGGCGGCACTCGCCCGCTCGAACTCCGCTTCTTTGTTCGCACGGTCGGATTGTGCCCGGGTCAGTTCGGTTTGAATGTCGTTGACGAAGGTGCCGGCGGAGCTATCCTCTCCATTAATCAGCAGGTGCGAGTTCCTCGTGAACGCCTCGAGCTGATCCTCCGAGGACCGGAGTTTCGCCGCAAGATCGTCCAACTGCCTCCGCAGCCGGTCGGAAGTACTGTTGCTGGCCTGCCAGCGAGAGTCCAAGTCCTGCTGGATAAACCCCGTAGTCAGCCCGTTGACGATGGCAGCCGCCCGCTTCGGGTCGGTCGAGTCTGCCGCCACTTCCACGATGCGATCCGTATCGTGCGTAATCACATGGGTGTTCGTGGCCACTTCCTTGCTGGTGATGGGAGGATTCCATTCCGGGCTGGAACCATGTCCATTCAATTCCGCCGCGACCCGGCTGTACAAGGGCCCGCTTTGCAGTAGACGCGCGACGGTATTGACATACACTTGAGAGGAATCATCGCGACTCGCCGTCGGGTCGAATTCCCGCTTGTTGAGCAGATCATCGTTGAGCCCCGTTACCTCAAGATACGAGTGCGAGCGGTAAACGTATGGTTGACGCCAGACGATTAAGGTGCCCACCAGTAGGCCGGCCAGCGCAATTAGCGCCAGGGTCCACTTTCTGCTGTATAGGTACCGGAAATAAGGCACGGACCTTGGCCCGTCCGCCGCCGAGTACTCCGGAACCGGCGTTCCCATTCCGTAACTGCGGGACACTATCTCCCCGCGGTTCGGGTAATCACTCATACCGCTGATGTATCGCTGCATCGTCACCCCGTGCTTGTTGTTTAGAATCCGCGCCAAATTGCAATGCCGGATATCGTCGCGAGGGCCGTTTCGGCCGTCTTGGCGGCGATCCGTCGCTTCCCGTTGTCGGGGACAAACAGGATGTCGCCCGGTTGCAGGCGCATGTCTTCTTCTTTACCGGTAAGGATTCGCTTCAAATTGATCGGAATCTGCTGGCGTGCCGTGTCGCTGTTCGCGGTGGCGCGAAGTATCCGCGCACTGCCTGGAGCCGCGTTGGGGCTTAGCCCCTCCGCCAGCGACAAGGCCTCCAGGGCCGAAAGTGATCTCTTCTCAGACAGAGTGAACCCGCCCGGCTTACGCACATTCCCGATCACGTACAGGAGAAGCGCGCGTGGCACCGCCACCTCGTCGTGTGCGCGCATCACAATATTCACCGCGGGATCCCGCAGTTGAACCAGGTCGGTTACCCTCACCTCCGCGGTGCTCTTGCCGGTTGCCGGGTCCACCACCGTGTTGGGGAGTCCCAACGATCCCTCTCGCTTCTGTCGCGTGATGGTAATGACATCGCCGGCGTCGGGTTTCAGCCCGCCGGCGCCGGCAAGCACATCAAACAGAGTTCTCTGTCCGTCCATCTGTTGGGTGCCGGGCGTGAACACTTCGCCCATCACGGAAACCGGCTGGCTCTTCGTCTCGGTCACGCCCGCCACCACGTGCGGCGCGCGAACCTGGGAGCGCAAGCGATGCTCTATGTCCGCTTTGACTTCGGCCAGCGTACGCCCCGCAGCCGGGACATTTCCAATCAGAGGCAGATCGATAGTCCCATCCGAACCTACCCGGTATAATTTGCCATGAAACTCCGGCAACTCCACCACATCGATGGATAACTGGTCGTTGGGTCCCAATACATACATACGGGAAACCGGATCGCTTCCGGGGGGATTCGGCGCGGGCGCCGCCCCCGGCATCTGCTGCCCGGCTCCAAGGGCGCAAGCAGCACTTACTAAGAACACAAACTTAACGATCATACGCGCTCTCTTGTGCAGCAAATATACCGCCACCGTGCGGAGTCGTAACCTTGCAAACCCACTCCCGGGGCAGCGCTACGGATACGGACCTTTGTAAAAGAGTGATTGAGACCAGCAGCCTGCGGTTGTCCTCGCCGACAACTACGCCGCGCGCACCGGCCAGAGGTCCGCTGTCGATTTTGACCCCTTCGCCAACTGCATATTGCTCGTCGGGATTGATCGGTAGGCCGGCCTGGAGCAATACCTGCAGGGACTCTAGTTCAGTAGCGTCCACTGGAGCGGGAGTTTTGCCGGCGCACACAATGTGAATCACTCCGGGCAAAGTCAGGATAGGCAGGCGATTGCTCGGATCGAAGCGCCCGAATACATAGCCTGGAAACAGAACAACGCGTTCAGCGCCCCTGCGTGCCCCGCGGGGCCGGCCATATTCAGGCAGGAACACCTCGAAGCCTTTGCCCGAAAGACCCACCGCCGTTATTCTTTCGCGATTGCTTTTGACTCTAATGGCGTACCAACCGTCGGAAGAGATAGGTATACCCATGAGCGCTCCTTATGTAGACAAAACGCGAAGCTACTTGGCTCAACTGCCAGCAAAAAGGGCAAGCTACCGCCCTTTCTCGGGTTTTCGAGGGACTACGCCTTGGAGTCCGGAAGGCCGCAACCTTCCAGGAGAGTACTTCTTTTCGAAGGATGCCTTATGTCGGCCTCCTTGTCAATTTGGGACCTGGGAGATATGCGCCTCAGGACACGGAAGATGAATGCAAACGTGAGGTCTCCAACGCTCACTACACGCACCGGTCTTCACGGTCACCTTTGAGCGCGCTGTTACTCTAGCTACCGGCTGACGATTCGTTGGTAGTGTCACTCTGGTGATGCTCCTGGCTTGGTGGCGGCCTGTAACGAAGTTTGTGTCGACGAGCCGCGCCACGTTGTCGCCATCTCTCTTCGGGGCGAGCATCTTCGCCACCCCGAAAACACCATTCCCGCATTTCAGGAAGCCATCCGCGTTGGAGCAGAGTTCACCGAAGTCGGCCTACAGACCACCGCCGACGTCACGGACGGTTCAGGTTCGGTGGCCCTAAAAGCCGGGGCCGCTATGAACTCCCGGCATCCGGCCGTGCCCATCGGCCGCTATCGGTGCTGGCTTACGACGCCTTGGCTCTGCAATCCGAACAGAAACTGCTCGATCTGAACCTGACGGTCATGATCCGCCTTCGGCGATCAGATCTTCAATCGTGACGCGAAGGTCCGGCATCGCCTGATACATCTCCGTTATGATCTGCTCGTCACCCACGACGCCGGTTGGCTTTCGGCCCGCCCGTCGTGATCGGAAAAGTCCGGCGTCATATCGGTCGCCGTTTGGGTTTGCTTCCTGCCCCGGACTTCAAGCCTGAATCGTCAACAAACTAATTGATGATTTGTGAACACCGCCGGGGGCACCACCCGCCGCGCCAGAATATCCAAAGCCAGCCGCAGCAAACCGTCCCCATACTTCTCCGGAAAGTAAGCTACTGACCCGATCGTCCGCGTGTGCGCCGTCCGCAACTCCGCGCGAGCCTCAGGCTCCCCGTTCTGCCCCACCACCACGCATTCATTGGCCTGTCCCGCTTCCTGAAACGCCCGCATTGCTCCCAGCGCGCTCGAATCGTTCGCCGCCCCCACCAGCACGCGCGCGATTTCGATTCCCGCAGGTGCTTCCGCACCCGTTCCAGCGGTCCTCAGCGCCACACCCGTCCGCGCCCTCTTCTGGTGCTATTTCTGGGGTCTGCTCTGGGAACTCGGCGGCCCCGGTTTGACGAAACCCCGAAAGGCGAACCTGTGAGCTTCACGCCCGATTGGCTACATGTCTTATCGGGGCTCGGTTCGCAAGGTTGGCCGGAATTTCAAATAAATATAATTGAGATTTTTTTGTTTATTAACATCGGATATTCCTAAAGTAGTAGCCCGTACCCACACCCGTACGTATAGGTCTTTACCGGACGCGTTCGCTGGAAAAATACTAGTAGTACGCATAAGCGCACGACATGACAAGAACATTTTCATTGCGGACCGCGGGTAGCTTACTCATCGGTCTGCTGATTTTCGCTGGCCTTGCTTCGGCCAGCACAATCACAGCCCCGAACGTGGATGGGAGTCGCGGCGGTTCTATCTGGATTAACGAAGACGGTACTCCCGTTGATGCGTATTTTGCCGGTGTGGTTCTTATTAACCTTTCGGAAAACGGCCAGCAATATAGCCGGGACACATTGTGTGTAGATTTATTCACCGATATCTATATCGGAGTGACGTATAACACCACAGTTATCGATCCCAACTCTGTTCCGGACAGGAATCTGAACCGGGTCGCGTGGCTCCTGAATAACGCTCTCATGCCAACGCAAGGTCCGGTCTACTCTTCGGCGCTACCCTCAAAGTATTGGGTGACCACGGCGCTCCAGGGAGAGGCTCTTCAACTGGCGATCTGGGATATTACCACGGACGGCGGCGATGGCTTCTCATCAGGGAGAGTGCAGGCCGCAACCGGACTGACCGACCCCCTGATGCTGCAGGCGGCCCAAAAGTACGAGGACCTGAGCTTCGGCAAGTCATCCGACCAGGCGTTCGTCTATGTGAATTCCGCAATCGATTCGGGAGCCCCGGCGCAAATGCTGGAAGGGCCCATATTCCGGGACGGCGGCCCCACGCCGTTGGGCCTCAATCCGACAGGCATCGATCCAACGCCGGAGCCGGGAACCTGCCTGCTGGCGGGACTGGCACTGGTGGGGCTCGGGCTCGTCAGGCGCCCGGGCAGGACGTCCTCACGGTAAAGCCAGCGGCACAAAATTGCCATCTTTCTTTATGGCGAGACGAAGCGGGCGCGGGGGTCCATAGTTTGGGACGCTGACCTCGACCCACAACTCTTCGCCCTGGCGGAGGCGCGAAGGATCGGCGGCGTGTTCGGGAAGGTAGAAGGCCACCGGTTGAGTCAAAATCCAGGGCCGCTGCTGGACGCGGGAAGCGGTGAGCCCGCGGCCGTTGGGATCCGGCGTGGCAATCAGCCGTCCGCCCGCGGCGTGAATCCGCACGGGCTGATAATAGCCGCTGTAGCCCTCGGGCATTTCTACTTGCAGGTTAAGGCTGACGTAGCGCCCGCGCACCCAAAGGCTGGGATCCACGGGAGTGGCGTTCACCCAGGCGCGCGGCAGTGTGGCACGGTCGAAGGCATACTTGCCGGCCACGCTCAGCACCATCAGGCACTGCACGGCACCGATCAGGATTCCGCGATATACCGGCTTCATGCTCCCGCCCGAACCTGCGCGATGAGCCGGCGCCGCGTCTTTTCCAGAAGCCATCCACCGCCCAGGAACAACAGTCCCAAGCCCATCAGGCTCACCGAGCGGCCCAGTTTGTCCATCACGCTGGAGAAATAGAACGTGAGCACGACGATGGCGAAGCCGGCGATGCCCAGATTGACGCGCTCGCTGCGCCCCTCCCGAATGCCCCATACCGCCAGAGCCGCGGCGCCGAGAGCGCACCATAAGTAGATCGGAAGAGTGTTGCCGCCGCTGCGATTGAGCGCGGCCAGACCCACGATCCAGACTACGGCACCGACGTTCCATACAGCATCCCGGCCGCGCAGCCACAGCGCGATGGCCAGCGGAGCCCCCAGGCCGATGGTCCAGCCAATGGCCTCGGAAGCCAAAGGCGCACTTCTGGTGAAACGGCCGGCCGCCAGCACGGCGGCGGCAGGTATCAGCGCCACACCGCCCAGCCAGGCCAGGGCCTTGCGCAGCGGTGCGTCCCGCGAAGCGCGGCGCGCCGTCAGGTAGGTCACACTGAGGGCGCAGATTCCCGCGGAGACCGGCGCCAGGTAATTATCCTGGTACCGTAGGGCCCACTCGCCCACCAGCCAATAAGGAAACAGAACGGCGGCGAGGACGGCCTGCGTCCAGTGGCCCAGGATCCACCAGGCCAGAGCCGCGCACACCGCCCACATCAGAACGGCCATGGGCCAGTGCTCCTGCAATTCGAACATCTGACCGGTGAGCGCGATGGCGGCGCCGAGAGCGAGGGTACCCACGGTGTGCAGGGCCATGGCCAATGCCGCAAAGCGTTCCGCGGTGGCGGCTCCGGCGGCATGGAACGAGGCGAGGATGAGCAGCACCAGGGTCAAGCGCCGGCCCGGCGAAAGCTCATCCCAATGCGCCGAGACGAACAACAGAACTCCGGCGCCCACCAGAATCACGCCGAACACCAGCGCAACCCATACCGGCCACCGCAGCCCCTGGGAAGGCGCACGCCCTCTTTCCCAGTTGCGGATGCGCTCAGCGGCCTGAGCTTCCAGCAGGCCCGCCGCGATCCATCGCCGCAGGGGGGCTTCCCAATCGGCACTCATAGGATTCAGCCCACACACTCAAGAATGTAGTATTTCCTTCCATCATCCCGGGCAATCTGTCCGGCGATCCGCCATTCATGCCCATCGGCGAGATAGATCCGCCGGTAGGAATCGTACTCCATCCCGATCTCCTTGTGAACGCGCGACTGTTCCACCTCACGGGTATCGCCGGGCGACCAGGATGTTTTGGCGATGGGAAACGGATCCATCCTTAGATTATTCCACCTACGACAGAAATATGTTCCAATCAGCTTGTAAAGCCATGTCTTTCATCCACGACGATTTTCTCCTCAGCACGAAGACGGCGCGCCGTCTTTACACTAAGTACGCCCAGCCCGAGCCGATCCTGGACTACCATTGCCACTTGCCGCCGCAGGATGTGGCCGCCAACCGGCAATTCGGAAACCTGTTCGAGATCTGGCTGGAGGGGGATCACTACAAATGGCGCGCGATGCGAGCCAATGGCGTGGACGAGCAGTTCTGCACCGGGAACGCCGACCCGCGCGACAAGTTTCTGGCCTGGGCGCGCACCGTGCCCCACACGCTGCGCAATCCGCTCTACCACTGGACGCACCTGGAGTTGAAGCGCTACTTCGGAATCGACAAACTGCTGGACGAAGCCACCGCCGCCGGGATCTGGGACGAAGCCAACGCGCAACTTGCCGGGGACGGCCTGCGCGCCCACGGCATTCTGAACCGCTTCCACGTGAAGGCCGTCTGCACCACCGACGATCCCACCGACGATCTGGCGTGCCACCAGACCATCGCAGCCTCCGGCCTGGCCACCAAAGTATTCCCCACCTTCCGGCCCGATAAGGCCCTCAACGTTCACCTGCCGGAGGTATTCAACCCCTGGGTGCAGCGCCTGGAAGCCGCCGCCAATACCTCTATCGGCAGCTACCGCGATTTTGTGGATGCCCTGGGGAAGCGCCACGATTTCTTTCACCAGATGGGTGGGCGGCTGTCCGACCATGGTCTGAATCACCCGTTCGCCGATTTCTGCACCGAACAGGAAGCCGCGGCCATCTTCGACAAGGCGCGCTCCGGACAGGCCGCGACGCCCGGCGAGCAGGCGCGCTTCGCTGCGAACATGATGCTGCATTTCGGCCGCTGGGACGCCGCCAGGGGCTGGACCAAACAGCTTCACCTGGGCGCGCGGCGCAACAACAACAGCCGCCGCTTCGCGCAGATGGGACCGGACACGGGATGGGACTCCATCGGCGACTGGCCGCAAATCGAAGCGTTGGGCGGCTACCTGGACCGGCTCGACCGGGAGAACGCGCTTCCCAAGATCGTCATCTACAACCTGAATCCGGCGGACAATTACCCGGTGGCCACGATGATCGGAAACTTTCAGGACGGCGTCACCGCGGGCAAGATTCAGCACGGCAGCGGCTGGTGGTTCCAGGACCAGAAGGAAGCCATGACCTGGCAGATGAATGCTCTTTCCAACTGCGGCCTGATCAGCAAATTTCTGGGTATGCTGACGGATTCGCGCTCCTTCATGTCGTACCCGCGGCACGAGTATTTCCGCCGCGTGCTGTGCGATATCTTCGGCCGCGATGTCGAAAACGGCGAACTGCCGGATAGCGATGAACTGGTGGGCGGCACCATCCGCAACATCTGCTACGGCAATGTGCATCGCTTCCTGGGGCTCGACATTTAACGCCACCCCATGACGGCGGAACTGCTTCGCCAACTCCGGAACGAGGGCGTGGTCATCCTGCCGCGCGCGATGGACGCCGCATGGCTGGAGTCTTTGCGTGCCGCCGTGGCGCGCCAACTGGAGCTGGAAGGTGAAAATGCCGGCGCTGAGTTCCGCAAGGAGGATCACGCGCAGCGGCTGGCCAACCTGGTGGACAAAGGCGACGTGTTCCGCCGCTTGATTTGCCATCCGGACCTGCTGGAGGCCGCGCAGGCGGTGCTGGGAGCGGATTTCAAGCTGGGAAGCCTGAATTACCGGGGAGCGGATCCACGCTCCGATTCGGCGCAGCCGCTCCACTGCGACATGGGCATGACGCCGGATGAGCGCGGCAATGCGGTGTTCAACTCCATCTGGCTGCTGGACGATTTCACGCCGGAGAACGGAGCGACCCGGTACGTGCCGGGGTCGCACCGCTCGGGAAAGCTGCCGCTAACGGTGTTGCCCGATCTCAAGGCGCCACACCCGGATGAGCGGCTGGCGCTGGCCGCGGCGGGCGACGTGATTCTCATGAATGCCCACTTGTGGCACGGCGGGACGGCTAACCGGAGCGATGCGCCGCGCCGTTCGCTGCATGCTTTTTTCGTGCGCGGAGATCTGCCGCAGCAGCAGTACCAGAAACGTTTGCTGCGTCCGGAGACGCAGGCGGGGCTGAGTGCGGACCTGCGGCGTATCCTGGCGTTGGACGATCCGCGGAACGATGCGCTGAGCGCGAGCGGCAGCGGCCGCAGCGGGTTTCTGCGGTAAACAACTCCAGCCGCGGGAACTCACACCGGGCGAGCCGGAGCTTTCTTGACGCCCACCCAGGCGTTGCTGGTGGCCTGGGTTTTGGCGATAAACTCGTCCACCTTTTTGGATAACGCGTCCGCCACCGGTGTTCTCCACTTCGAGCAGCCAGTCCGGCTCCGTCCGGCGATGAAACGCGATCCGCATTTCTCCTCCGCGCGCCGCGACGAAGGCGTGTTTGGCGCCATTGGAAATCAGTTCGGTGAGGATCAGGGCAGTTCGCAAGCTGCGAGAGTGCCTCTCCGTACCGGCTCGCATACTGGAAGACGAGGGACCCCTTCCACCGTAAGGGTGCGGACCAAAACCAACGGGAACAGACGCCCGCCCGTTCCGGGCTCTTCGAGGTTGTACAGCGAGATCTGGCCGCAAACGGCAACGCGCCCGTTCGGGTTCATAAGCGGGACGACGGCGCCCGCGATCCAGCGAACTTTGTCGGAGCTGCCCGCGATGCCCACTACGCGACAGCCGTGAATTCTGGCAATTTGACCGGCGGCGGAGCCGGCCGCACCAGGTCGCCTCTCCGGTACGAACAGTATCTGGTATCCGCGTCCTCCGAGGGTCGAATGCGGCAAATAGCGCGTGCCCTTCGCGATCCATTCCCCGCCGCCGCTCCAATGGTGGCTGCAGCTTATGGGATCTGACAGCCGGCAACGATTCTATCGTCCTTTTATGCTTCTGAGAGCGGCCAATGTGCGTTCCCGGGCCTCGTCGTGACCGATGATGGGAAGTGGATATGTTCTTCCAGGCTGCACGCCGGCCTTGGCGAGTATCGATGCCGGCGCCTTCCAGGGTTTGTGTATCCATTCGTCAGGTAGTCCCGCCAACTCGGGAACCCAGCGGCGGACGTATCCGCCGGCGGGATCGAACTTCTCCCCCTGATTGACCGGGTTGAAGATTCGAAAATAGGGAGCCGCGTCAGCGCCGCAGCCGGCGACCCACTGCCAGCCCAGAGTGTTGTTGGCCAAGTCCGCATCGACCAGCGTGTCCCAGAACCAAGCCGCCCCTTCCTGCCAGCCAATCAACAAGTGCTTGACGAGAAACGAGGCCACCACCATTCTGACCCGGTTGTGCATCCACCCCGTGTGCCACAACTCGCGCATTCCCGCATCGACGAGCGGGTAACCCGTCTTGCCTCGCGTCCACGCCCGTAGGGTCCTCGGATCGGTCTTCCAGGGAAAAGCCCGAAACTCCGGTCGAAGCGCCTGCTCTGGGGATTCGGGATGATGATATAGCAGGTGGCAGGCAAATTCGCGCCAGCCAAGTTGCCTCAGATAAGCCTCGCACGCGGCACGACCGCCAATGGGTGCGTCGCTCATCATGCCGAGGACTCCGCGCCAAACCTGTCCGGGACTAACCTCGCCGAAGTGCAAGTGCGGCGAGAGCCGGGATGTGCCAACAACGCCAGGCTTATCCCGGCCGAGCGGATATTCCTGAATGGCTTCTTTCTGAAAGCGTTTCAGTTGGCTCTTCGCTCCGGATTCACCCGGCTGCCAAGTCTCACGAAACCCGCCTGTCCAATCTACTGCAGGTTGTAGCCCGAGTTCTGAGAGCTCCAATGAGTGTGGCCAGTTGCCCGGCGAGCGAAGCTTCCTTGGCGCCTCCTTGAAAGGAGCGGCTACGGACCTGATGAGACAGGCTCGCCAGAAAGCCGTGAAAACGCGAAAAGGCTGTCCGCTGGCATTTCGAATCATCCAGGGTTCAAACAGCAGGTTGCCGTTGAAGCTCTCCGCCGCTATCCCCCGCCCGCGAAGCATCGCCTTCAACTCGCGGTCCCGGGCAACCGCCGCCGGCTCGTAACGGCGATTCCAGAATACGGCGGATGCTCCTGATTCGGTAATCAGATCGGTCAAAGCCGTGCCTGTTGGACCCCGGCGAATGATCAGGCGCGAGCCACGCTTTTCAAGCGCGGCGCCGAGAGCGGCAAGCGAGCGGTCCAACCACCATTGCGACGCCGCCCCTGGCCGCCAGCGGCCTTCCTCCTCTGGCGCCCAGAGGAACACCGGAATCACTGGACAGCCCCGGTCGACTGCGGCGGCGAAGGCGGGATTGTCCGATAAGCGCAGATCCTGCCGAAACCAAACCAAAGCCGGCGCTCCATTCACTCCCATCACTTTCCTGGTATCGGCTGGCGCCCCCAGTGCTCCTAAGCTTTCAGCGGCCATAAGATGAAGTCACGCTTTGCGGGACCCTCCTCCACCATTGACGCACCAAAAGAACGAGCATTGCATAGAGGAGGGCGGAAGCCACCGTGCCCAACGCCAGCCATGCCGGCAGTGCGTGCATGGTGACCGCCCACAGAGTCCGGACCGCCCGCCCCACACCCGCCTGGATCAATGCCGCGCCCCCGTGGAGCGAATTTGTCGAACCATCCGCGCCGAACATCCACGCACCTAAGATTCAGGCGGAGAACGATAGCCGCCGGCGTGCACAAGAGCATCGTCGAACCGAGCACCGGGGTGACGCCGAGAATGATGCCCAGTGCAATCGTCAGAGCGATAGCCGCAGTAGATAAAGAGACCATGGCGCTCACCGGCACAGCACACAGGAGACGGCGCGTCATACACCCACCCGCCATGCCTCGTCCGTTGCCGGATGGCCCAGCGCCAATTCGGGTGCGGGTTTCCATGGCTCGCCGTAGAGAATCGCGGAATTGCAGTTCTTGGTAAGCATCAACTGGACGTCGCTGATGTGGCGTTCGCGGAATGCGCCTTCGCAGCAAGCTAGAGAGCTCCGGATTTGCCGGAGGGCGTCCGAGTCCCGCGGAATGGTATAACAAACCTGACGATTGTCCCACCCATCGGATTGCTCTCCAGGTTGATTTGTCCATCATGGGCTTCAATGAACGCCTTACAAATGGCAAGTCCAACGCCGAGCCCGGTAGATGAGCCGAATTCCGCTACCCGGTAAAATTTGTCGAAGACCCGGCCGAGGTCTTCCGGGGGAACACCGACGCCCCTATCGGCAACCAGAACCTCTAGTTGGTCATTGAGGATGCGGCCTCGGACCTCAACGGGCTGGTCGAGCGGGGTGGACTTGTCCCCAATTTTGAGACAAATGGTTAAGACTCATTTTTCATTGAATGG
>JARLGM010000073.1 GCA_031292755.1 Candidatus Sulfopaludibacter sp. | reverse complement strand
ACGGTGCTGGCGGATGAAATCGACTTGCTGAAGTGGTAGGAGAGCCGTGAATTTTCTCGACCTGATCTGGCTGATTCCCCTGTTTCCGCTCTGTGGAGCGGCGTTGATGCTGCTGGTGGGCAGGAAGCTGGATCCACAGCCGCCCTCCGACGTAGCGGTGGCCCCCGGCGTGGAGCCGATCTACGAACATGGCCACGATCACGAACATGTGCCCGGCCAGGGGCATTCCCACGATCATCCTCACGACGATCACGGGCATACGCACGACCACGGCCACGTGCATCATCATCATTCGCCGCTGAAATTCCTGGTGAGCCTGATCTGCCCGGGAATGGTTCTGCTTTCGTTTATCTTTTCCGCCGGCGCGGTATGGCAGCTTTCGCAGCTTCCGCATCGCGTGCACCAGGTGATTCAATTCACATGGCTGGCCGGCCTGCCGTTCCACATGGCCAACGGGCAACTGGCTACGTTCACGGCGGATTGGGGATTCCTGCTGGACCCGCTGAGCTCGGTAATGATTCTGGTGGTCACCGGAATCGGCTTCCTGATTCACGTGTACTCCACCGGCTACATGGCCCACGATAACGGCTACTACCGGTTCTTCGGCTACTTGAACCTGTTCGTCTTCTTCATGCTGATGCTGGTGCTGGCGAACAACTACCTGCTGCTGTTCGTGGGTTGGGAAGGCGTGGGGTTGTGCAGCTACCTGCTGATCGGGTTTTACTTCCATAAGAAGTCCGCGGGCGATGCCGGAAAGAAGGCGTTCATTGTCAATCGAGTGGGCGATGCGGGCTTCGTGCTGGGCATGCTGCTGATGATGAGCGTGCTCGGCACGGTGCGGTTCACCGACGTCAACGCGGTGTTGCGCAGCGGTCACTACACTCCCGAAGTCGCGGGATTCGGCGTGCTGAGCGTCATGTCTGTGCTGATGTTCTTCGGGGCCACGGGCAAATCGGCGCAGTTTCCGCTCTACGTGTGGCTGCCCGACGCCATGGAAGGCCCCACCCCGGTTTCGGCGCTGATCCATGCCGCAACCATGGTGACGGCGGGCGTCTATATGGTCGCGCGCTCGTCGGCCCTTTTCCAGTTGACGCCCCATACTTCGTCCATCGTGGCCGCGGTGGGCGCCTTTACGGCCATCCTGGCGGCCAGCATCGCGCTGGTGCAGAACGATATCAAACGCGTGCTGGCGTACTCCACGGTGAGCCAGCTCGGCTACATGTTTCTGGCCCTGGGGGTGGGCGCGTACTGGGTGGCGATTTTCCACCTGTTCACCCACGCCTTCTTCAAAGCTCTGCTCTTCCTTGGTTCCGGCTCGGTGATCCACGCCATGAGCGGCGAGCAGGACATGCGGCGTATGGGCGGGCTGAAAAACAAAATTCCCATCACCCACTGGACCATGTTTGTGGGCTCGGTGGCGATTGCCGGTATCCCCGGACTGGCCGGTTTCTTCTCCAAGGACGAAATTCTCTGGCAGGCGTACAGTTCGCCGCAAGGGTCGCAGGCGCTCTGGGCCGTGGGGCTGGTGACGGCGGGCATGACGGCGTTCTACATGTGGCGGCTGATGAACATGACCTTCTACGGCAAGTCGCGTGTAACGAAGGAAGTGGAGTCGCACATTCACGAATCGCCGGTTTCCATGACCGGACCGCTGACGGTGCTGGCCATCGGCAGCGTGCTGGCCGGATGGCTGGGCGTGCCCAAACTCTGGACGCTATTCGGCGAGGGGTGGCGCAGCTTCGAATCGTGGCTGGCTCCGGCGTTTGCCTCGGCGGCCGTGGAAGCAAGCAAGGAAGGCGCGCACGATGCCTCCACCGAGTGGATCCTGATGGGAGTTTCGGTGGCCATCGCCATCATCGGCATTACGGTCGCGCGCTACTTCTACCATCACAAGCCGGAGATTCCGGACTCGCTTGAAAAGAGCCTCAAACCGCTTCACGGCCTTCTCTACAACAAGTGGTACGTGGACGAGGTGTACGATTTTCTGTTCGTCAACGGCCTGTGTAAAGGCGGCGGACTGGCGCTGGGCGCTTTCGACCGCAACGTGGTGGATGGCGGTGTGAACGGCGCCGGGTGGCTGACCCGCTTCACCTCGCGCATCTCCATGTGGTGGGACAAGTGGATCATCGACGGCGCGGTGCGCTTCAGCTCGTTCCTGGTGAAGATGCTGTCCTATCCGGTTTGCATCTTGCAGACGGGCCGCGTGCAGGCCTATGCGTTTTTCATTCTGGTGGGGGCGATGGCGTTTCTGGGGTATTACGTAGCTCGATAACCATATGGACCAGCACTTACTCAGCATCATCCTGTTCACACCCCTGGCCGGTCTTCTGGTTCTGGTCCTGCTTCCGTCGAAGAGCAAAGACCTGATCCGCATCTGGGCCAACCTGGCCAGTTTCGCCGGTTTCCTGATTTCCCTGCCGCTGCTTTCGCGGTTTCAGACGGGCGCTTCCGGTTTTCAGTTCGAGGAAAAATTCGATTGGATTCCCACGCTGGGCGCGCATTATCACATTGGAATCGACGGCATCAGCCTGCTGCTGGTGATGCTCACTACCCTGATGGGCTTCATCGCGACTCTGGTTTCCTGGAGCGGGATTCAAGACCGTTTGAAGGAATATTACGCCATGTTTCTGCTGCTGCAGACCGGCATGCTGGGCGTATTCCTTTCGCTGGATTTCTTCCTCTTCTACATTTTCTGGGAACTGGTGCTGGTCCCGATGTACTTCATCATCGGGATCTGGGGCGGCCCGCGGAAACTGTATGCCGCCATCAAGTTCTTCCTCTACACGCTGGCCGGTTCGGTGCTGATGCTGTTGGGCATCCTGACGCTGTACTTCCAGCACGCCACGCAGTTCGGCACCTACAGCTTCGAGATTTCCGACCTGATGCGCACCAATCTGCCGCTGAGCATGCAGCAGTTGGTCTTCTGGGCCTTCTTCCTGGGCTTCGCCATCAAGGTCCCGATGTTCCCCTTCCACACCTGGCTGCCGGATGCCCACGTGGAAGCGCCCACGGCCGGATCGGTGATTCTGGCGGCAGTGCTCCTCAAGATGGGGACGTACGGCTTCCTGCGCTTTTCCCTGCCGCTGTTGCCCAATGCCTCGGCCGATCGCACCATCGTGCAGATACTGGCGGTGCTGTCGATTATCGGCATCATCTACGGCGCGCTGGTGTGCCTGATGCAGCAGGACTGGAAGAAACTGGTGGCGTACTCTTCGGTGAGCCACCTGGGCTTTTGCACGCTGGGCATTTTTTCCCTGACGCCTAATGGAATCGCCGGCAGCGTGATCCAGCAGATCAATCACGGCATTTCGACGGGCATGCTCTTCATGGTGATCGGCGTGATCTATGAGCGGCGGCATACGCGCCTGATCTCCGAATATGGCGGCCTGGCGCACGTGATGCCCAAGTTCGCCATCATCTTCGCCATCGCCATGCTTAGTTCGGCGGGCCTGCCGCTGCTCAACGGGTTCGTGGGCGAGTTCACCATTCTGCAGGGCGCGTTCGAGGCCAATCGCGCCTGGGCGGCATTTGCCGTAACGGGCGTCATTCTGGGTGCGGCCTACCTGCTCTGGCTCTATCAGCGGACCATGCTCGGACAGGTGACCAACGGAAAGAACCTGACGCTGCACGACATGAGCTTCCGCGAAGTGGCGATGTTCCTGCCGCTGGTCGCGTGGGCGGTTTGGATCGGCGTGTATCCCAAGCCTTACTTCGACATCCTCCAACGCCCGGTCGCGGAGATCGTGGAGCGGGTGCATCCGGGGTACTTCAACGGAGTCCTGGCACAGATGCCCCGGCCCCTGTCGCCGGGAGGTGCGAAATGAACTTCAGCCAGTACTACACGGCGAATGACCACTTCACGATTATTCCGGCGGTCATGCTGGCGCTGTTCGGCTGCGCCATTCTGCTTTTCGATTTCTGGATTTTTCCCGATCCGCGCCAGCGCAAGTGGCTGTTGATTTTCGTAGTGCTGGCCGAGATTTTCACCGGAGTGGGGCTGTACCGGCAGCAGGCCTGGCTGGCCGGCCAGAGTCCCTCGATGCTGCAAGGCTTTGGCGGAGCCGTCACCCTGGATGGCTTCAGCGTCTTCTTCAACTGGATCTTCCTGGTGGCGGCGCTGATCGTCGCGGTGATGTCCTATCAGTACCTGGAGATCTCGAACGAGCATCACGGCGAGTATTACGGGCTGATTCTTTTCGCCCAGTGCGGCATGTATTTTCTAGCCACGGGTACGGATCTGGTGGTCCTGTTCATCGGTCTGGAACTGATGGCCTTGAGCTTCTACGTGATGGTGGGCTTTTTGCGCGCGGACAAGCGGTCTAATGAGGCGGCGCTGAAATATCTGCTGCTCGGCGCATTTTCCACGGGCTTTCTGGCATACGGCTTCTCGGTGCTGTACGGACTGGCCGGTTCGACCAAACTGCAAGACATCGGTGACGCGATTGCCGCACGGCCGGCCTGGGATCCGGTAGTGTTTCTGGCTCTGGCCACCACTTCCGTCGGACTGCTCTTCAAGATCGCGGCCGCGCCCTTTCATATGTGGGCGCCGGATGCTTACGAAGGAGCGCCTACGCCCGTCACGGCTTATCTTTCGGTGGCTTCCAAAGCGGCGTCATTCGCTTTTCTGCTGCGCCTCTTCAACGGTCCGCTGCAATCGCTCAGCGCGGAGTGGGAGCCGATTCTGGCTTTCATCGCCATCCTCACGCTCACCATCGGGAACCTGGCGGCCATCAATCAGACCAACATCAAGAGGTTGCTGGCATACAGTTCGGTTTCGCACGCGGGGTACATGCTGCTGGGCCTGGTGGCCAACAATGCCATGGGAACCAACGGCATCCTGGTTTACCTGATGGTCTACACGTTCATGAACCTGGGGGCGTTCGCGGTGATTACGGCCATGCGGAGGCAGGGCATCATCGGCGATGAGTTGGAAGATATGGCGGGGCTCATGCACAAGAATCCGGGCTATGCCATGCTCATGCTGGTGTTTCTGCTCTCGCTGGCCGGCATTCCGCCTACCGCCGGATTCCTGGGCAAGTATTACATCTTTCTGGCGCTGATTCAGAGCGGCCATTACGGGCTGGCGGTGGTCGCCACGCTGTACGTCGCCGTGGCCATTTATTACTACTTCAAGATTGTGCGCAGCATGTTCATTCGCGAAGAGACGGAAAGGGCGCCGGCAGCGTCGAGTCTCGGGTTGCGTCTGGCGCTGGGAGTCACGGGTTTACTGACCCTGGTGATCGGCATTTATCCGGAACCCTTCCTCGAGTTGGCCAAGACGTCGCTGGTACGGTAAGGACAATATGAACGCGGTTCTCTCACATCCGTTATTCATGCCGATTCTGGTGACCATCGTGATCATCGCGGCATTCCCGCTGGTGGCGGGTTATATCGTACTGGTGGAGCGCAAGGTGCTGGCCGATTTTCAGGTGCGCCTGGGACCCATGCGCGTGGGGCCGCACGGCCTGTTGCAGCCCATCGCCGATGCGCTGAAATTGTTGCTGAAGGAAGACATCATCCCGGCGGAGTCCGATAAGGCCATCTTCTGGTTCGCGCCCTGCATTTCCACCATCACCGGACTGGTGGCTTTCGCGGTGCTGCCATTTTCACAGACCATCTTCGTGGCGGATGTGAACGTGGGCCTGCTGGTGGTCTCGGCGGCGTCCGCGGTGGGAATCCTGGGAATTATTCTGGGCGGCTGGTCTTCCAACAGCCACTACTCGCTGCTGGGCGCGCTGCGCAGCGCGGCGCAACTGGTGAGCTACGAAGTGGCTCTCTCCTTCGCCCTGCTCTCCGCCGTGATGCTGGCCGGAACGTTGAGCATGCGCGGCATCGTGTTGGCGCAACTGGAACACGGCGTCTGGGGCGTTTTCGATAACTACCTGTTCATGATTGTGCCGTTCGCCATCTACATTATCGCGGCGACGGCCGAGACCAACCGCGCGCCCTTCGATCTTCCGGAAGCCGAGTCGGAACTGGTGGCCGGCTTCCACACCGAGTACAGCGGATTCCGCTGGGCGCTCTACTTCCTGGCGGAGTATGCCAACATCTTCGTGGTTTCGTCGGTGGCCGTGACGCTGTTCTGGGGCGGCTGGCTGCGTCCTTTCCCCAGCGTGCACTGGCTGGAACTGCCGCTCAATGTAGGCTTCCCGGTGATCCTTTTCGCCGGCTCGGGCATCATGACACTGCCGTTGATCAAGAAGCTGAAGGATCCCATTCAGCAGAAAGTGCTGTTGCTGGCGGCGCTTCTGCTGGTGGCTCTGGCGGTGCCGTTCCTCATTCCCGCGGTGAATGCGGCCGTGATCGGGCTGTTCTGGTTCCTCCTGAAAGTCTTCACCATTGTGTACGTGATGATCTGGTTCCGCGGCACCTTCCCGCGTTTCCGGTACGATCAGCTCATGAACATCGGCTGGAAAATCGCCATCCCCGCCGGCATGGGCGCGGTGCTGGTGAATGCGTTGATCGGCATGGCGCGCAAGTAGGACAGGCCATCCCGGCCTGTCCTCGCGTTAACATCGTAGGGAAATGATCCAGATCCGCTACGATTTGAGCCCTGTCTCGCTGCTGCCCAAACTGCGCCGCCTGTTCGAGCTATCCGCCGCCAAGATCCGGGCCATTGAGAATTCCTGGTCGCCTGCGCAAGGTTCGCCTGTGTGCACCGATGGCGGGCGCTACACCAGCCGTGGCTGGACGGAATGGACGCAGGGATTCCAATTCGGGTCCGCCATCCTGCAGTTTGACGCCACCGGGGAGCGCGCGTTTCTGGAGATGGGCCGCGAACGCACCGTGTCCGTCATGGCGCCGCATCTCACCCACACCGGCGTACACGATCACGGCTTCAACAACATCAGCACCTACGGCAATCTGCTGCGCCTGACGTCAGAAGGCCGGATCGCGGAAGATGCCTGGGAACGCCGCTTTTACGAACTTGCCGTCAAGTGTTCGGGCGCGGTGCAGGCCACCCGCTGGTCGCGGACGGCCGATGGCGGCGGGTACATTTATTCCTTCAACGGGCCGCACTCGCTGTTTGTCGATACCGTCCGCACCCTCCGCGCCCTGGTGGTGAGCCACCAGTTGGGCCACGTCCTGATGGGCGAGAACGATACACGGATTTCGCTGCTGGATCGCGCCATGCAGCACGCCGGCGCCACGGCGAAATACTCCGTGTACTATGGCGAGGGGCGCGATTCCTACGACGTCCGCGGCCGCGTGGCTCACGAGAGCATCTTCAATCCCAACGACGGCAATTACCGCTGCCCCAACTCGCAGCAGGGCTATTCGCCTTTCAGCACCTGGACTCGCGGGCTGGCCTGGGCGATGTGCGGATTCTCCGAACTGCTGGAGTTTACCGGCGGCGACGAGACGCTCGAGAAGGCTGCTCGCGCGACTTGCGACTTTTACATCGAGAATACGCCGCCCGACGGGATTCCGTACTGGGACACCGGCGCGCCCGGCCTGGAAAAACTGGGCGACTGGTGCGCCACGCCGGCGGACCCGTTCAATCCTCACGAGCCCGTGGACAGTTCGGCGGCGGCCATCGGAGCACAAGGGCTGTTGCGGTTGGGCCACTTCCTGAAGGACGAACGGTACATTCAGTCCGGGCTCACGGTATGCGATACACTGTTCGCCGAACCGTATCTCAGCACGGACGACGCGCACCAGGGCCTGATTCTGCACTCGGTGTATCACAAGCCCAACGGATGGACGGCCGGACCGGGCGAGTCTTCCATGTGGGGCGATTATCACGCCCGCGAGGCAGGCCTGTATCTGCTGCGACTCGCCGAAGGAAAGCCGTACCTGAAGTTCAGTGTGTAGGGATACGTCTGCCCTTTTTATCCCATTTGAGACCTTGAACTCGTCTTATTGAAAACGGAAATCAATTTATCTGAAACGGAAAGCAACTGTTTTTCTGCTTGTGCTTTATCGCTAACGTGATAGCATTTCAAGCAGCTTGCTTTATGGTCTTTGCGAGGTTGGTCGTTCTCTTATTGTTTTTGGCATCCGGCGCCGCGGCACAGGTTTACGTGTCCCCGGCGGGAAACGATGCCAATCCCGGTACGCAGCCGCGACCCGTACGCACACCGGAACATGCCCGCGACCTGGTACGCGCGCGCAACCGGCAGATGACCGCCGACATTACCGTGTACCTGCAGCCCGGCACCTACCGCCTGACCCGTCCTCTGTCTCTCGACGCCCGCGACTCGGGCGCCAATGGGCACACCGTGATTTACACCAGCGCCACCCCTTCCGCCATGCCTGTAATCAGCGGGGGCATCGCGGTCACGGGATGGAAACTGGTGGATGGCGCGCGCAATCTCTGGAGCGCCCCCGCTCCGGAAGGTTTGCAGAACGCGCGCCAACTTTACATCGACGGCGTCCGCGCCACGCGCACCCGTGGACGTCTCCCGGTCGCTGTCACTCCGAACAATACCGGCTACACCGCTTCCTCGGATATCATGGCCGGGTGGCGCGATCCCGCCGGCCTGGAATTCGTCTACACCGGCGGCAATTCCATCTGGAGCGAGCGCGAAGTAGGGCTGGGCGGATGGACCGAACCGCGCTGTCCGGTGGCGTCCGTCCGCGGAACCGCCATCACTATGGCACAACCCTGCTGGGACAACTCCACCAGGAGAATTCTGCTCGGCCCCGGACAGCGCACCGCTAACCTGGTGGGCCCGGCGAGCGTTGGCAAACAGCCCTCCTACGTGGAAAATGCGTTCGAACTGCTCGGCACGCCGGGACAATTCTATTTCGACCGCGCCGCCCGCACGTTTTACTATGTGCCGCGCGCCGGCGAGGATCTCACCAAAGCCGGCGTCGAAGCTCCCCTGCTGGAAACCCTGCTCTTCGCCGAGGGCACCGCCGGTGCACCCGTACATGACATCGCTTTCCGGGGTCTCCAGTTTTCCTACGGCGCGTGGATGGGAGCATCCAGCCCCGAAGGCTTTTCTGAAATCCAGGCGAACTACACCCTCACCGGACCGCGTGCCTGGGCCACCCAGGGCCTCTGCAAACTGGCGCCCGGCGGCGACGGCCAATGCCCCTACGGCGCCTGGACCAAAATGCCGGCCAACGTCAGACTCCGGTACAGCCAGAGAATTCAGTTCCGCGGCGATGCCTTCCTGCACCTGGGCGCGGCCGGCCTGGACATAAGCGACGGCGCGCAAGGCGATTCGGTGGAAGGTTGCGCCTTCACCGATATCTCCGGCAACGGCGTGGAACTGGGCGGCGTGGACAAGCCTCTGGCCGAGGGCGCCGGCGTCACGCACGACGACAGCATCCGCAACAACCATATCTGGAACGTCGGCGCGGAGTTTCGCGGCGGCATCGGCATTGTGACCGGCTATGCGCACCACGTCATGATCGAGCACAACCAGATCGATCACATTCCTTACGCCGCCATCTCCATGGGATGGGGCGGATGGCCGGACAAAATCAAACAGGCGGGACAAGCCAATTATTCGCAGAACAACATTGTTGCCCACAACCGGATTTTCAACATCATGCTGGTGCTGGCCGATGGCGGCGGCATCTACACGCAAGGGCTCACCGGTCCCAGCCTCGCCATGGGTGAAAAGGTAACCGGCAATGTGGTCACCGACCAGTTCGGCTCCGGACACGCCATCTACACCGACAACGGTTCGTGCAATATCACCGTCTCCGGCAACGTCATTTTCAATACCAACTTTGACAACTGGGGCAGTCGCCACGCCGATTACTACAACGGCAAGGATGGCAAGACCCGCGATCCCCTGGCCATTCTGAATAATTACTGGCAGCAGGGAGACGCCGATTCCGAAAAGGACAACGTCACCGAGCGCGGAAATCGGCTGATCGATTCGCCGGCTCAGGCGCCCGCAGCCATTCTGGAAGCGGCGGGCCTGGAGAAGGAATGGCGGCCTTTGCTCGACCGCACGTTCGGCAAGCCAGGCGCCCCGGAATCACCCAGTCGCGTGGCGGCATTCGCCGGCGACGGTTACGCCCTGGTGACCTGGTGCCCGCCGGTGTATGAAGGCGGAGCACCGGTGCAAGCGTACACCGTGACCTCCTCCGGCGGTGCCAGGGCGAGCATATCGGCGGAGGTATTTCGGTCGGCCTCGTACGTCAAGGTGCCGGGTATCGCCGACGGCGCCGCGAGCACTTTCACGGTGACGGCGAAGAATGCCCATGGAGATAGCGCACCCTCGCTGCCGTCCCGGCCCGTCACTCCGGGCGAGATGCCCATTCGCCGCCCGGCTCCGCCCGCCAGGGTGACCGCCCTGGCCGGCGCGAACGGCATAGTCAGCATCCATTTTCAGGACCCTGCCGCGGTCGATAAGAAGGCTCCGGGCGCGCCCGTACTGGCATACGCCGTCACGGTGAACCCCGGCGGCCGGAAAGTGACGTTCACCGGCCGGAGGGTTCTCACGCTGGAAGGCACAGCCCACACAACGTTTTCCGTGGTGGATGGCCTGGAGCCCGGGCAGACTTATACATTCAGCGTGGCGGCAGTCAACCCAACGGGCGAAGGCGAAGCGGCGGTTACCAATCCGGTAACCATCCCAGGCCGATAGTTTCGATTCTGTATGGAGGTATAGCGTGTTGAACGGATGTCTTCGTAGCCATCTCTTTTTCCTGCCGGCATTTCTGTTATGTGCCGGCGCTTTATGGAGCCAGACTCCCACGGCGGTGATAACCGGCAACGTGGTGGATGCCACCGGCGGCAGTGTGCCGGACGCCAAAGTGACTGTAGTCAACCAGGGCACCAACGTCACCAGCAGCAGAAACACCAGCGCGGACGGAGCTTTCACCATCATTAATCTCCTGCCCGGCAACTATGTGTTGACCGTGGAGAAGGGCGGGTTCAAGAAAGCCGCGCTGCCGGTTTTCAAGCTTGACGTCAACCAGACGTTGACCGAAAAGATCACGCTGGAGGTGGGCGCCACCAGCGAGACGGTAACAGTCAGTGCCGAGTCGGTCGCGGTCATGGTGCAGCGCGCCAGTACCGAACTGGGCACCACCATCGACGAGACGATGGTTCACGAGCTGCCATTGAACGGCCGCAATTTCACCCAGTTACTGATCCTGCAACCCGGCGTGAATCCGGTGGATACCTCGCAGGGCAACTCCGCGGGCAAGACCGGCGCCGGCGGCAATCCGGACGGAGGCAATATCTCGATTCCCGGCTCCATCGTTTACAAAGCATCGGTGAACGGCGCCGGCAACCGCTCGAATGCATATTACATGGACGGCATCATCAATACCGATGACCGCGGCGGCGGCTGGGCCATCCCCCCGATCGCCGACACCATTCAGGAATTCAAGGTGCAGTCGCACAACAACGACGCCCAATACGGAAATGTGCTTGGTTCGGTGGTCAATATCGTGACCAAGAGCGGCACCAATCAATACCATGGCTCGGCTTGGGAGTTCGCGCGCAGCCAGATCTTCGATGCGCGCAATCCCTTCACCGGCTTCTGTTCTCCGGCAAGCTGTCCCACCCTGTCCAATAAGCTGGCCGGTGACGTGGCGGCGGGGTCGCAAACCTCTGCCGGCGCCTCCGCCATCCTCTCGGGCACGCCGGTCGCGCCGCTGGGCTACACGCAGAATGAATATGGCGGGACGTTCGGCGGACCCATCATCCACAACAAGACATTTTTCTATGTGGCTTACGAAGGCTGGCGATTCTCGCAACCGCAGAACAGTTACGCCAACATCCCCACGCCGCTGGAGCTTTCGGGAGATTTCAGCCAGTCGCTGATCGGATCCGTCAATGCGGCCAAGACAGTGCTCACTCCCAACCCCATCTTCAATCCGTTTGCCGAATCGGGGCCGAATTCCTCGGTTCCGTTCCGCTGCGACTCATCGGGCAATCCCATGCCGCTGCTGACTCCCGGTTTGGGCTTCGGCACGCCGGGCTACGGAATTCAGGCCACCGGAGGAAGCCCGTGCAACAGGATTCCCTCGGCGCTCATCGATGCCAAGCTGGCCAGTGTGATTTCGGCGTATACCGCGCCGCAATACAAGAACTGCCAGTTCACCCCCAACCTCACCTTTGCCATCGACAATTGCCTGGACTCCCGTACCAGCAATAACAACGCCAACAATTTCGATTTCCGCGTGGATCATCACTTCAGCGAAAAGAACATCGTGTTCGGCCGCGCTTACATGATGTGGGACACCAATAACGGCATTGTGGCGGGGACCACGTCGATTACGCCGAGTCCGTTTCACACCTGGAATATCGGCGGCGCGTGGGATCACATCTTCACGCCGAACCTGATTCTGGAGCTGCGCGGCGGAATCAATGCCCGCCCGGTCATGGTCAATCCGACCAATCCAAACGGGTACAACCCGGAAACCGCCGCGGGCTTTTCGAACCTCGATGCGACCGCGGGCTTCTTCCTGAACGTAGGCGGCTACATTGGTTCGGCTAACAGCGGGATCGGAAACGTCGGGCCGCAACATCGCGCCAACCCGGAGCACAATTTCAGCGGCGCCATGACCTGGACTCACGGCAATCACACTGTCCGCTTCGGGGGCGAGTATCTGTATGAAAACCGGCTGGAGATCAATACCTATGAAACCTTCACCTCCAGCACCGCGCAGACCTGCCCTACGAATGCCTCCGGACTGTTTTCGTGCGGGACCAACCAGGGCAATGCTCTGGCCTCCATGCTGCTGGATCTCCCTTCCGGCTTGACAGTGAACGTGCCGCAATACGAAGAGGTCCACGTGCGCATGGCGCCGGTCGGCTTCTTCGTTCAGGACGAGTGGCATGTCAGATCTAACCTGACCATCAACGTGGGGCTGCGGTACGATTACGATCCCGCGGTCAAAATTCTTACCAGCAACGGAGAGACGGTCAACGCTCTGAACCTTCCCGGCCAGCAGTTCATCATCGGAGCCGCCCAGAGTTCAGCCTATACCAGCGGTTGCAGTTCGTCGCAGTTACCGCCGTGCGTTCCCGGCGGCCTGAGTGCCACGAACCCGGCGTTCAACGTCACCGTCGGCGGCGTCACTTATAACACGCTGAATAACATCGCGTTTTCACCGAACCAGCCGGCTCTGAAAGCCATCAGCGACAATATCGGCCCGCGCATCGGTCTCGCCTGGACCTTCATGAATAACACGGTCCTGCGCGCCGGCTACGGAATCTTCTACGATCCCATCGCCTATCGCAGCCAGTACGCGGAAAATACGCTGCAAGGCTCCATCTGGCCGTGGACGCGCGGCGTATCCGACACGCTCAATACCGCTCCCATGGGTACGTCACCAACCCCCACCGTCGCGCCCATCTGCACCAGCCTCACCAGTTGCGGTCCGTACGGCGGCTACGGCACCTCGCAACTTACCGGACTGGCGGGGAGCAATCCCATCGTCGTGGCGCCCACGCCGTGGGGCTCGACTTTCGGCGGTTATACCAACGACCCGAATTACAGCGACCCGCGCTCGCAGCAGTGGAACATCCAGATCGAGCATCAATTGTCGCCCACCAGCATGTTCTCCATAGCCTATGTGGGAAGCCACACGCAACGCCTGGAATGGTGCTGCAAAGCTAATTACCCCCAGGGCGGGCCCTATTGCGAGAACAATCCGGCCCAGGGATTCACGTGCCCCACTGCACCGCTCACGCAGGCGCAAATTACCCAGCACGAATACATGCCGTTCGCGTCGCAGGGCTGGAACTACTCCGAGTCCACCGGCTTTTCGACCTTCCATGCCCTGGAGGCACAGTTCCAGAAACGCTTCTCCCATGGGCTCGAGACCCTGGCCGCCTTCACTTTTGAAAAATGCCTGGGCGATTCCAATGGAGACTTCAATGCCGAGAACGGCGCCGAGGCGGCTCCTTACCAATACTTCTTCAACGCTCACCTCTCGAAGGGTGTATGCACCTACGACATCCCCAAAGTGCTCACACTGACCGCGGTGTACGAACTGCCGTTCGGAACAGGGAAGCGGTGGCTGAAGAAAGGCGTGCTGTCGCGCGTGCTCGGCAATTGGGAAACCAACTACGCGTTTCTGGCCCGCTCCGGCCAGGCGTTCAATCCGAGTTGGGGCGGCGCGAGCAGCATTTGCGCCTCGCCTACGGCCACGGGTTGCGTGCCCACCACCATTGCCGGCGTCGCGCCTTTGAGCACCGATCCGGCGAATCTCTCCGACGCGGCCGGCTCGATCACCGGTTACAGCCGTCCGAGCATCCTGCCCGGCTGCCAGATCGCCGTGGCTCACCAGAGCGTCTCGTCGTGGTACAACCCTGCTTGTTTCGTAAGCCCGGCGTCGCTTTCCGTGGGACCGGGTTACGGCTTTGGCGACTCTCCCATCGGCTTCCTCCGCACCATGCGTTGGATCAACCTGGACGTGGTTCTGGCCAAGAGTATCGCCATTACCGAAACCAAATCGCTCCAGTTCCGGGCCGAAGCGTTCAACGTGGCTAACCACATGGTCCTGGGCGCGCCAGGCACCTCGATTGCGCCCTCATACTCCAATGGAGGCATCAGTTACGGCTCGGCGGGCGTTGTCAGTAGCATCGCCAACATCCCACGATCCCTACAAGTGGCGGTGAAGTTCATGTTCTGAGTAGCAGTTCCCGGGCGATATCAAACTGCAATGGGGCGCCATAGGTGCCATGTCACAGCGGGCGAAACAACGCGACATGTTTAAACTGCTGGTACCCTGATAGAACATGTTTGACCTGTCTCTGGAAATGTTGCGGGTGGTGGAAGACGCCGCCATCGCATCGGCGCGCACCATGGGAATGGGGGACGCGGATGCCGCGGACCGCGCGGCGGTGGAATCCATGCGGCGCTGCCTGGACACCGTAGGGATCGATGGCACCATCGTGATCGGAGAAGGGGAGCGCGACGAAGCGCCCATGCTGTTTATCGGAGAGAAGGTGGGGTCGCGCAACCACGGGAACGCCATTGCGGTGGATATTGCCGTAGATCCCCTGGAGGGCACCAATTTGTGCGCCACGGGCGGCGCGGGCGCGATTACCGTGCTGGCCGCTTCCGAAAAGGGCGGGTTGCTGCACGCTCCGGATTGCTACATGGAAAAGATTATCGTCGGCCCGGCGGCGAAGGGCGCGGTGGACCTGGAAGCGCCCGTCAAACACAACCTCAAGGCCGTGGCGCGGCGTCTGCAAAGGGGCGTGGACGATCTGGTAGTGGTCGTGCTAGACCGTCCGCGGCACCAACAACTCATCGCCGATATTCGCGAAGCCGGCGCGCGCATCCGGCTTATTTCCGATGGCGACCTTTCCGCCGGGATCGCCGCCGCGGTGGCGGGCACCGGCGTGCATGCCGTGATGGGCTCGGGCGGCGCCCCGGAGGGCGTCCTGACCGCCGCGGCGCTGCGCTGCCTGAATGGCGAGATTCTGGGCCGCCTGATCGTGAAAGACGATGCGCAAAAGGAACGGATGCAGGCGATGGGAATCAGCGATCCGAAGCGCATTTACGCCACGCCGGACCTGGCGCCGGGCCGTAACCTGGTGTTCGCCGCCTGCGGCGTGACCGATGGCAACCTGCTGCGCGGCGTCCGTTTTTCCGGTGACGGAGTGCTCACCCAGGCGGTGGTAATGACGTCCACCACCCCGCGCGTGCGCTTCATCGATACAACCCATCTGGAGAATAAGCCCGACGTGAAGGTGCGTTTCCGCTAAACTGAAATTGTCGAACCATGCCGGAATTTTGTAGTTGCGGCGCCCAGTTGGCGCCGGAATCTTTGTTTTGTCACAAATGCGGAAAGGCTCAGCGGGAACTGGTTACGGTTCCGGAGCAGGCTCCTGTTCCGGTGTACGTGGTTCCACCGCCGGTGGCTGCGAAAGCGGCGCCCCTGCCGCTGAATTTCCACAATCCGGTGGCGGTGCGGATCGCCATGCTGGTGGCTCTGTGCGCGGCGTTTCTGGGATTCACGGTCCTGCCTATTCTGAGCTGGCTGGCGGCGGGATTTTTCGCCGCGTTCTTTTACCGGCGCAAGACGGGGTCGCTGCTCAACATCAGCGGGGGGGCACGCATGGGCTGGATCACCGGGATCATGATGTTCGGCATCTGGACGGTGGTGTTGACGGCCCTGGCGCTGCCCGCCGCCATGAGCGGGCGCCTGCTTTCCACGTTCGAGGAGCAGATCAAAAACTCACCGTGGCAGGACCCCGCCATGCTCAACCAGATGAAGCAAATGCTTCAGACCGGCGAAGGCGTGGCTACCGCCGTGGTGGTGTTTTTCCTGATGCTGTTCGTGTTCATTATTTGTCTGAGCATGGCGGGCGGTGCGCTAGGGGCTATGCTGGGGCGCGACCGGACTTCATAGGGTCCTGCGAATAGCGCTTCACCGCCCACACCGCGGCGAAAATAATCAGCATGGAAACGGCCTCGCGGGTGCCGAAATGCTCGCGATAAAACAGCCATCCCAGGCCCACCGCCACGATGGCATTCACGTACGGGTAAACGGAAACGATGGCCACGGGCAGTTTATCCATGGCGTACACATATGCGCTGTAACCTACCAGGGAGCCAAAGCACACCAGGTATAAGAGGGCGGTGACGCCGCGGGTGCTCCAGTGGATGGGCTCGTGCGGAAGCAGGAAAGCGAACGGCGCTACGGTTAGGCCGGCGGCCAGTTGCTGCACGCCGCCGGAAACGATGGGGTGGGCTCTGCCGGACTGGCGGCGTTGGTAAATGGAGCCGAACGACCAGCCCGCCATGCCGACTTGCAGCATTAGGAATCCATTCAGCAGATTGCGGTCGAGGGCGTGGGTGCCTACATCCGGACTCACCAGGAGAGCGGCGCCGGCCAGTCCCACGGCCATACCGGCGATGGTGGGGGCGTGCAGGCGCTCGCCGCCGGGAAGCAGCGCCTCCGCGCCTACCATCCAAAATGGCGACATGGTGACGATCAGTCCCGCGATGCCGCTGGGAATGATCACCTCGGCGAACACCAATCCGCCGTTGCCGATCCCTAACACCAGCAGGCCGCTGAAGCACGCCGCCGCCAGTTCGCGCCCGCGCGGCAACCGGGAGCCGCGCGCCAGGGCAACCAGCAGTGTGATGGCGCCGGAGAGCATGTACCGCGTGCTCAGCAGAACCAGCGGCGGAAAGGTCTCCAGCGACATGCGGATTCCCAGATACGTTGTGCCCCAGAAAAAACAAACTGCGACCAGCGCCAGGTAAGGCTTGAAAAGAGGATGTCGGGACAGTACTCCAGGTTAATTCATTTCACCGGCCGCGCGTCACCGGACCAGCGCATTGAAGAGGAGCTTATAGGTGGCGTGCGTCTGGGCCCGGTGCTGCGCCGGGAACCCGATCAGCACTACCCGGCCTTCACCCAGTTTGGCGCTGACCACGGCAGCTTTGTGAGCGAGATTCTCTTCGCCCACCAGCCACCCGCTCTCCAGCAGATCGCGATCCGCATAACGGGCCACCACGTCGTAGCTTTCCGCGCTTGGCGCCGTGACTTCAAACGCGGGACTGTCCAGGTAGAGAACCAGCCCGCGCGACGGCATTCCGTAGGCTAGCGGGTAGGTGTTGTCGAAGGTCGCTTTCAGCGTGGAACCGGGGCACCAGAATTCCCTGGTGGTCTTGCCGGCCAGAACGTTGCGCACGCCAATGCCGAGGCGGTCCACGGGAAAAGCGGTAGCGCCGTTCAGCGTCACCAACGTGCCGCCTTTCTGCACGAACTCGCGAATGGCATTGACGCCTTCCGCGCCGAGTCCGGTGCGGTAATCCGGCGGCGTGTTACCGCCGCGTCCGCCGCCCCCTCCGCCGCCACCACGGCCGCCGCGCCCTCCCGGAGCGGCGCCCGCGGGCGGTGCTTCGCCGGTGATCGTTGCGGTACTGTCGCTCGGGATCACCAGCACGTCGTACTTGTCGATGAGATTTCCGGCCTTGATTTCGGGATCGAAAATCGACTGATACGGAAAGCTGAATTGCTCCAGCACCAGGCGGGTCCAACCTTCATCGATGTTGCCGCCTCCGTAACGCTGGTACATGGCGATCCGCTGCCGCTTCATCGCATGAACGCCGGTGGAGACCGCGCCGCGCAGCGGAGCGAAATCCACCCCGGTCTGCCGGGCCACCGTTTCCAGCACCGCCTCCGAACCGCTGGGCGCCAGGAAATCGCCGGGACGCAGACCGGCGGACGCCTGATCCACGCGCCGCACCGCAATGCCTTTATCGAACAGCAGATTCATGGCGCGAAAACTGTCGTTGAGGCGGCCGTCCAGCGAATAGCCGCCGGCACTGCGCGTCACCTTGCCGGCGGGCTCGACTGGAGCGGTAAGCTTTTCCATCGCTACGTCGCCCAATTCATCCACAGGATCCACGCGAACCCCCATGTACTCGAACATGGTGTCGGTGGCCATGTCGTAGGGGCGGATGGGAGAGCCGTCGCGGTTGCGCGTCCATTCGTTGTCGGGATAAAAGGTCCGCCCCAACAGATAGTGGATCAAGCCCATTTTGGGTTGCGCCAGGGAGATCACGAAGGAACCGGCCGGATACATCATGCCGCTGCCGGTGGTGAACGCTTTCGAAGCGCGCTGGATCTCGATGCCCTGCACCAGCAGCTTGTCAATCATCTTGATGGACGTGAGCGGATCGTGCTGCAAGGTGGAGATGAGATACGCGGCCGGCTTCCCCGCCGCGCCGCGCTCGGTTTGGCGCTTGCCTTTCAGGTAGGCATTCCAGAGCACCGTTTCGCGATTGCGCGCGGCCAGGTCCAGCGTGGCCCAGGCGGATACCTTTTGCCGCTCCACGATGTCGCGCAGATGCCACCATCCGCCCGGCCACGGATTGGGAAAAATCGTCTCGGCCGCATACACCGGCAGGTTGCGAGTCTCGCCGCGCAGTTCGTCGGGATGCACGAACTGCGGGGTGGCCAGCCGCGCCGCGGCGGATTCGGTGAGCATGCCGGCGATGTTGTGGAAGGGCGTGATCCAGTGAAACCCGAAATGGCCCCAGCCGGAATAAATGGCGTCGTTGATGGCCCCGGAGAGATTCGCCTCTTCCTCTTTATACGCCATGTGCGCGCCGTACCAGCTCAATTCGCGCCAGAGGATCGGGTCGGCGAAAGGCCGCACGGGCTCCGCATAGGGCGGCAGGAAGATGCGCGCGCCGTTTCCGCCCATGCCGTGGTGATCCACATACGCTTCGGGCCGCCACTCCGTGAACAGAATCTTCGCCATGTACTGCGAGTCCGGTATGTTTGTCTGGAACGCGTCGCGGTTGTTATCGTGGCCGGCGTACTTCTGGTACAGCCACGGCGGGTTGGTGCCCTCGTACGGCGTGCCGAGCTGTTTGTTGTACCAGTCGGTCACCATGATCTGGCCGTCCGGATTGAAGCAGGGCACTTCGATGAAGATGACGTTGTCGAGGATGCGACGGGCCTCCTCATCCTTCCGCGAGAGCAGATCGTACGCCAGTTCGGGCGCCATTTGCGTGCCGCCGATTTCGGTCGCATGCATGCTCATGGATTGCACGATCACGGCTTTGCCTTCGTCCACCAGCGAGTGTGCCTGTGCCTCCGTCAGGCCGCGCGGGTCGCTGAGCCGGAGGTTGACTTGGCGCAGCCGGTCCAGTTTGGCGAAGTTGGCGGGCGATGTCATGATCGCCATCAGGAACGGGTTGCCCTCGGACGTAGGCCCCATGTTGATTACCTTCATCCGGCCGCCGCTCTGCTTTTCCAGAACGCCATAGTATTCGACAATCTTGTCCCACCGCGCCATCTTCTTGTCGGCTCCCAGTTGGAAGCCGAAGAACTTTTCCGGAGTGGTGATTTGCTGAGCCACGGCGGCCCGCAGAATGAGAACAGCCGAGAGAATCAACCGAATTCGCATGACACATTCTACCGGAGGCGAACTGCCGTTCAAAAGTGAAACCGGTATCTCACCTCGCCGTAAATCTGCCGGGGATTGATGTAGTGAGTGCCGCCGAATGTATTGCTGGTATCCAGCAGATATCGGGTATTGGCGATGTTGACGGCGCTGGCGGAAACGGTCCACTGCTCCCCGATCGTCTTGCCGATCGAAAGGTCAAAGGTGGAGTGAGGCGGCAGGTGCGATGGGCCGTTCCCATTCAGAAAGCCGGAGCCGAACTGGTATGCCGGCGTGGCCCACATGTGTCCCGGCAAGGTCAGGGAGAGAACCGACGACAGCGTGTTGCGCTGGTCGTGATCGAGCAGGAAATTGCCCGTGGGTGCGTCCTCCAGCAGGCCACCGCTAATCGGCCCGATTCCCTGCGCGATCTGGTTGGAATACGCCACCCGCCACTGTGCCATATGGAAGAGCCGCGGCGAGCGGAGTGCGACTTCCGTGCCGCTGATAATCGCGCCCAGGTCGGTCAGCGGAATGAAAATGCCCGAGTCGCCGATGACGTCGTGGTCCAGGAAATTGCGGGCGCTGGTGTGAAAGTTGTCCATGTCCACCGACCATCCGCCGACCGGGATGCTCAAGCCGATGTCGTGCTGGATGTCGCGTTCGCCCTTCAGAGGCACGAAGCCGAAGCCCTGCGATACCGCAAAGTCCAGCGCCGGGCCGGCCAGGCTGTCAAGCGGCGGCGGCTGGTAGTAATACGCGTAGTAACCGTGCAGGATCCAGTTCAGGCGCGGAATTCGGATGGCCGCGCCCAAGCGCGGGTCGGTGGCGTTTTCATTGACCAGCCCGCTGTAATGCGTGAGCCGGAGCCCCAGGTCGAAAGTCAACCACGATGTGGCCGTGTATTGATCCTCCAGGAAGAGGGCGGTTGAATTGGCCCAATGCGTTTCCGCCTGGTTCAACACCGCTCCGCCGGGATTGGCGATGAGCCCGAAAAAGGTGTTGTCGTGCTGGCCCCAGACTTCCATCCCAACGTGTAGATTGTGTCGCTTCTTTTGCACCTGTAGGACGGAGCGGCCGCCGAAGTAATTCGAGCGGGCATTATCGTTCAGCACGAAAGGCAGGTCGTTGGGACCTCCCGCGTACTGCGCGCTGTTGAAGTGGTAATAGGGTGAAAGCGTGAAGGTCACACCGCCGGCGAAGGTGTGGGTCCAATGGAAACCGGCCAGATAGTCCTTCTCCAGATCGAGGTCGCGGATTCCCGCGGCCTGATCGTCCTGCCCGTTCGGAACCTGGTAGTGGTCTTCGCGAACCGAGCCGATCCAGCGGAGTTGGTTGTTGGCATCGGGGTTGTAGAACAAGGAAACAAATCCGCCCAGCCCGCTGTATTGGTCGTGAATCACCTGCGAAACCGGCGGCGCGAGCCCCAGTTCCGAGCGGCTTCCATCCAGGCTGGCGTAGTACGCAAAGCGCTGCGTGTGGCTGCCAAAATTGATTTGATCGTCGGTGGAATAGAAATTTCCGGCCGAGGCGATGATCTCGCCTTCGTTATTGCGATCGAAGCCGGAGGCCGTCACCACGTTGAAAAAACCGTACGTCCGGTCGCCGTACTCACTCGAAAATCCGCCGCGTTCGACTTCCAGTTCTTCCACGTTCTTGGGATTGATCAGCGGCGCTACATTGGCGGCGATATTGGTGTTGACCACCGGAATGCCGTCCAGGAACCAGTTCACCTGGTGGCCGCCGCGCATGTGCAGCATATCGTGAACCATGTAAGCTCCCGGCGTGAAATCGGTGATCATCGCCAGGCTGTTGGTCTGATCCGCTCCGGCAGTCCGGACAATCTCCCCAGGTGAAACCGTGGTTTGCACCGTGGATGTCTGCGTGTTCAACCGGCTCATCGCCCCGGAAACGTCCACGCTCGCATTGACCGTGGCGAGTTCCAGTTGCAGATGCAATACCGGATCCTTCCCGGCCGTCACGGTGACCTGGCGCGCAAGCGGTTGAAATCCCTGGGCGGAAACTGCGATCGTGTAGGCGCCCTCCGGAATATCGCCGATCTGGAATTCGCCGTTGGCATCGCTGGCCACCGTCATTCCATGTACGGTCACTTGCGCTCCAACGATTGGACGATGCTGCGGATCGTGCACAATGCCACGCAGATCCGCCCCCAGCGCCGGCAAGGCGCACAGACAGAATAATATAGTCTTCACTTTCCTCTCCTTATATTGTTTGGAAACCGGTTGATGGAATCTAAACGAGAGGTGCTGGAGGTCCGCGCTTCTGATGCGATCTGCCGGGCGCTATGCAATGCCAGGCTACAGTGTGTCTTTGACTTGCGGGATAACTGGCGGGCGCGGCGAAGACCGCCGCGGAACTCTTCACTACCGCGACATTTGCACCGGCCGGATAGGCGGCGGAACCCGGATAGGACGGGCACCTGGCGCCGAACACCAGCGCTCCCGCGGCATTTCCCGAGCCCATCGCGCAATGGTGCTTGCCGTCACGCCGGCAGCAGGCGGGTAAATCCGGACCGGCGTCCGCGCGCAACGCCGGCGCGATCAGCGAAAAGCTGAACAGAACCAGCAGCAAACTTGCAAGCGCGCGACGCATCCCGGAGAGTATTAACATCATCGCACAGTGGATCTGTGTCATTTTTACGATACACTGAACAGTTTACGGTACACTTGCCATGCGATTTTTCCCCGCCTGCTTTTTCGTAGTCTCACTCCACGCCCAGGTTTCCGCCAGCCTTTCCGGCACGGTCACCGATCCATCCGGCGCGGCAATCCCAGGCGCTGTAGTGACAGCCAAAAACGTGGATACCGCCGTGGTCCGCAGCGCCCCCACCGACCCGGAAGGCCACTACCAGTTTTCCTCCCTGCCGGTGGGGCAGTACGAGATTCGCAGCGGCAAGCCCGGGTTCAACGAAGAGGTGCGAACCGGCGTGCATTTAGCGGTGGGACAGAGCGCCACCGTGGACCTGTCGCTTCCCGTCGGTGAATCCAGCCAGCAGGTGACCGTGAATGGTGACGCCCCCCTGGTAGGCGTGAACACCGAAGACCGCTCCGGCCTGGTGGGCGAGCAACAGATCAGGAACCTGCCGCTCAATGGGCGCAGTTACGATGAGCTCCTCACGCTCAATCCGGGGGTGGTCAACTTTACCTGGGAGAAGGTTGGCGGCGTGGGTGTATCGAACTCCACGGTGGGCAACAATTTTCCGGTGGAAGGAAACCGGCCGCAGCAGAATCTGTTTCTGCTGAACGGCGTGGAATTCACCGGCGCGGCGGAAAACAATATGCAGCCGGGCGGCGCCAGCCAGCAACTCCTCGGCGTGGATGCCGTCCGGGAGTTCAACGTGCTCACGGATAGCTACGGCGCCCAATACGGTAAGCGGCCCGGTGCGCAGGTGCTCATCGTCACGCAATCCGGCAGCAACCAGGTGCACGGCTCGCTCTTCGAATTTCTGCGCAATAACGCGCTCGATACTCCCAATTACTTCGACACCGGTTCCGCGCCGGGCTTTCAGCGCAACCAGTTCGGCGGCTCCCTCGGCGCACCCGTGCAAAAGAACAAGACCTTCCTATTCGCCAACTACGAAGCGTTCCGCCAGCACCTCCACCAGACCGGCGTAGACCTCGTGCCCGACAACAATGCGCGCAACGGGTATCTGCCCTGCCATCTCGTCAGCCCCGCACCCAGCCCCTGTCCGGCTTCGGGCCTGGCGTTCGTGGGAGTCTCCCCGCTGATTAACGCTTGGCCCGCACCAACAGCCGGCGCGCCCGATTTCGGCGGAATCGCCGAGGCCTTCAACAATCCCCTGCAAACCATTCGCGACGACTTCGGAACCGTCCGCCTGGACCATATCCTCTCGCCAAAGGACACGCTGAACGCCGTCTACACCATCGACGACAGCGCAGACTTCACTCCTACCAGTACCAACCTTTACAGCGCCGACGCCGAAAGCCTGCGAGAGCAGGTGGCCAGCATCGAAGAAACCCACGTTTTTTCTCCCTCCTGGCTCAATACCGCGCGCTTCGGCTATTCGCGCGCCGCTTATTTCTTTACCGGAGAACCGACACCCGGCACTCCCGCCGCCGGCCTGCCGGGCTTTCTCACGGGACTTCCCCTCGGCGCGGTGGTGGTGGGAGGCAGCGCCGCGTCGAATCCCACCGCGCAATTGAGCCTGGCCGGCAGCAACAACGGAAGCAATCTCGTTGTCGCGCGCAATCTGTTCACCTACGAGGATCGCGTGTCCTACACCAAAGGGCGCCATCAGCTCACCTTCGGCGGGTGGTTCCAGCGTCTGCGCTCCAACGAAAACCTGGCGCTGAGCCAGTACGGCCAGGCAACATTTTCGAGCCTGCAAACATTCCTGCAAGGTACCGCCGGGAGCCTGCTGTACGATCCCGCGCCCACGCCGCTCGGCTGGCGTTCGTGGTTCGGCGCCTGGTACGCCCAAGATGTGATCCGCCTTCGCCCCGGACTGACGGTCACTATCGGCTTCCGAGACGAATTCACCAGTGGCTGGAACGAAGTCCACGGCCGTGCCGCCACGTACACGTTCGCGAACGGAGTCATCTCGACCCAGCCGGCCATTGGGAATTCGGCCTTCACGGAGAACGACGGAAAATTCCTGCCGCAGCCGCGCGCCGGTCTGGCGTGGACGCCGTTCCAGAAGAGCCGCGCGACCGTGATCCGCGCCGGGTTCGGGATGTACAACGACCTTCAGGATGCTCTGGGTTATCGCACCGATCAGAACGCGCCGTTCAACCCGACCTACAGCCTCCCCAACGTTCCGCTCTCGCAGCTACCGGTCTCCCCGGCGGCCGCGGTTCCGGCCACCGCCAAGCTCGTTCCCGGCGGCGTGCAGCCGAATCTGAAAACCCCCACGCTGATCTCCTGGTCGCTTCGAGTGCAGCAGGAACTTTCCGCCAATACCGCGCTCACCCTGGGATACGTGGGGTCGCACGGATATCACGAACTGATCGGCATCGATTCCAACGAACCCTTTCCGGTGATTTGTCCCGCGGCGCCGTGTCCGGCGGCCTACCCCGGCAACTTCCCGGCGGGGATAGCCGGCACGCCCGTGCCCGCGGGCACGTACTACGTTCCAAGTTCGACTAAGCCCAATCCCGCGCTGGCCAACACCTGGACTTATTTTTCCGAAGGCGATAGCTCCTACCACGCTCTCCAGGTCGATGTGAACCGCCGCTTCAGCGCGGGCCTGTCCGTGCGCGGCGTCTACACCTGGTCGAAGACGCTGGACGATGGCGATTCGCTCAATTCCACGACATCCGGCGGCGAACCGGCATTGGCGTCCAACCCTTTCAACCTCCGCGCCGACAAAGGGCTGGCCAATTTCGACGTCCGCAATGTGGGTGCGATCAACGCCAGCTACGCTCTGCCCTTTGGACCGCACCAGCATTTCCGGACGGCCGCGACGGGCGCCGCAAAAGCGCTGGCCGCCGGCTGGACCGTCAACTCGATTGTGACGCTGCAAGGCGGCTTCCCCTTCACGCCGCAACTCAGTTACAACCCTTCGAACAACGGCGACACGCGCAATCCCGTGCGGCCGTTCGTGAATCCGTTCTTCACGGGCCCAGCGGTTCCGGGCAATCCGAATCAGTGGTTCAACCCGGCGGCTTTCCTGGCCCCGCCGAATAATAGCGGATTCTACGGCAACCTGGGCAGAGACACTCTCATAGGCCCCGGTCTGGCCACGTGGGACCTCTCTTTCCTCAAGGACACTTCCCTCCGCGAAGGGCTCACTTTGCAGTTCCGGGCCGAACTGTTTAACATCCTGGACCGCGCCAACTTCAATACCCCGAACGCCGTCGTGTTCACGCCCACGGGTGTTTCGCCCACCGCCGGAGTGGTCACCAGTACGTCCACCACGTCCCGCCAGATTCAGTTTGGACTCAAGCTGCTTTGGTAAAGGATGCCGCCCCTGGTGGCCGTCAGACGCGATGGAAAAGCGCGGCGATCCGGTCGAATTGGGCTTGCGGGAAGGCGATGGCCTGCTGCCCATGTTGTGGTCCGATCCCAAATACCGCGTCCTGCCACGGCGGATTCACGCTCAACGATGCCACGGTTTCCGCTAACAATGCCAGCCGCGAAATCCCGTTCCACAACACCGGCCTCTCCGCGGACTCCCGGGTCTTCAAAGCGCCCATCGCATTGCGAACTCTGGAGGTGTGCTCGCTCGCCGCGGGATCGATCCTCGCTTCGCCAATCCCTGGTGAGCGAATCCACGCTATTCTCAATTGACCCCTGCAACGCAAGGCGGTATTCTGAGCCGTTCCTGGAGGAAAAGATGACACCGCAAGAAGTTCTGGAATTTGCCAAGACGAACGATGCCCGGCAGATCGATCTGCGTTTCACCGACATCCCAAGTCTACAGCACCACGTATCTTACCCGATCAGCGAACTGGAAGCAGACAGCTTCGAAGAAGGCTTCGGCATGGATGGTTCCAGCATCCGCGGTTGGGCCGCCATCCACGAAAGCGATATGCTCCTGATTCCCGATGCGACCACCGCGTTCATGGATCCGTTCGCGGAAATTCCCACCCTGGTGATGTATGGCGACATCAAAGACCCCATCACCAAGCAGCGCTATGAACGCGACCCGCGCTGGATCGCGCAAAAGGCGGAACTGTATCTCAACAATAGCGGCGTGGCCGATACATCCTATTTCGGCGCCGAAGCCGAATTCTTCATCTTCGATAACATCGCCTTCGATCAGAACCAGCATTCCGGCTTTTACTACATCGATGCCGAGGAAGGCCGCTGGAATTCCGGCCGCAAGGAAAACAACCTGGGCTACCGGCCGCGCTATAAAGAAGGCTATTTCCCAGTGCCGCCGACGGATCATTACCAGGATCTGCGCAGTGAAATGGTGCAGACCATGATCAAGTGCGGTATGCACATCGAGTGCCATCACCACGAAGTGGCCACCGGCGGCCAGTGCGAGATCGACCAGCGCTTCGATACACTTGTAAAATCAGCGGACAACATGATGCTGTACAAGTACATTGTCCGCAACGTTGCGAATCAATACGGCAAGACCGTGACCTTCATGCCCAAGCCCCTCTTCGGCGATAACGGCAGCGGCATGCATTGCCACCAGAGCCTTTGGAAAGAAGGCAAGCCGCTGTTCGCGGGCGAGTGCTACGCCGGTATGAGCCAACTGGCGCTGCACTACATCGGCGGACTGCTCAAACACGCGCGCGCCCTGAGCGCCATCATCGCGCCCACAACCAACAGCTATAAGCGCCTGGTGCCGGGATACGAAGCCCCGGTCAATCTGGCTTACTCGCGGCGCAACCGCTCGGCCGCCTGCCGCATTCCCATGTATTCGGCCAGTCCCAAAGCCAAGCGCGTGGAGTTCCGACCGCCCGATCCCTCCGCCAATCCTTATCTGGCCTTCGCCGCGATGCTCATGGCCGGACTCGACGGTGTGCTCAACAAGATCAACCCCGGCGATCCCCTGGATAAAGACATCTACGACCTTTCGCCGGAAGAAATGAAGAGTGTGCCCTCCATGCCTGGCACACTGGAAGAAGCGCTGAGCTGTCTGGAAGACGATCACGGCTTCCTGATGCGCGGTGACGTCTTCACCGAAGAGCTGATCGAAACCTTCATCGACTACAAGCGCAAAAACGAAGCGGAAGCTGTCCGGCTGCGGCCGCACCCCTACGAATTCGCCTTGTATTACGACATCTGAGACTTCATCGCGGAGACGCGGAGGAACACGCGGAGAAAAGCGGAGGAAACTTGATTTGAGGCCTTTCTCAGCGTCTTGCTCCGCGCCTCCGCGCCTCCGCGATGAATTTCTTCGTGGTGAGATGGAAGCAGATGGATCCGATCATTGTCCAAGTGAATATTTCCCCCGGCGGTCTGCCGAAGCGCGCGATTTCGGAAGGCTCTATCGCGCCGCTGGGCATTGCCGGCGACCTTCACGCCCATCCCGAAATCCATGGAGGGCCGGAAAAGGCCATTCTGCTTATCGCCTCCGAAACAGTCGATGAATTCATCCGCCGCGGTTATCCCCTGTTCTATGGCGCGCTGGGGGAGAATCTGACAACGCGCGGCCTTAACGTGCGCGACCTGCGCATCGGCGACCAGATTCGGGCGGGCGGCGCACTGCTCGAGATCACACGCCCGCGCGGTCCCTGCCGCCAGCTCGATATATACGGTGAGTCACTCAAGGAGGAACTCTACGACGCGCGTGTCCAACAGCGCGACCCTTCGTCGCCCCGTTGGGGGATGAGCGGTTTCTACCTCAGCGTCCTGCAACCGGGACCCGTGCAGGCAGGGGATATAATTGCAGTCGTGTCTCACCTGGCCTGACGCATGACTGCCGTTGACGAGCGCCTGCAGGCGCTGCTGGACTCCGTGCCCGACCCTGAAAAATCGGCGCGCTACCTGGAGTGCCTGCGCCACGATTCGCCCGCCGCATTCCAGCGCATTGCCGAATCGTCGGCTGCCGCGCGCTGCGCCGTCACGCTCTTCTCCTACAGCAGCTTTCTTTCGGACGCCGCCCTGCGCTATCCGGACCGCATTCTCGAGGTCGCCGGTTCTCCAGGCCTTTACCGGGTGTTGACCGCCGAGGAATACCAGCAGCGGCTGACCGATTTTCTCGACAGTCCCACCACGCTTTCCGCGGTGGATCTGGCGCGCTTCCGGCGCCGCCAGCTTCTGCGCGTCGTCCTCCGCGACGTGCTGGGCGCCGCCACGCTGTCCGACGTCACCGAGGAACTTTCGGCTCTCGCCGACGCCATCCTGGACGTTGCCTATCGCCGGATCCGCGCCCGGTTTGTGACCCGCTATGGCGAACCACGGCTGGCCGATGGCGCTCCCTGCGGCTTCTCGGTCATCTCCCTGGGCAAACTGGGCGGACAGGAACTGAACTACAGCTCCGATATCGACCTGATGTTTCTCTACGCCGGCAATGGCGAAACCGATGGGCCCGCGCCGATCAGCAACAAGGAGTTTTACAAAAAGGTCGCCAACGAGTACACTGCCCTGCTCTCCGCCTATACTAGCGACGGCCAGTGCTACCGCGTGGACCTCCGACTTCGGCCCGATGGCACCCTCGGTGAAATCTGCATCTCGGCGGAAGGCGCCCGTGCCTACTATGCCGGCCGCGCGCGCGATTGGGAAAAGCAGATGCTCATCAAAGCGCGGGTCTCCGCCGGAGATCCGGAGCCCGGTGCGGAACTGCTGGAGTTTGTCGAGCCGTTGATTTACCAGACCTCGCTGGATTTTCGTGCCGTGGAAGCCGTCTCGGAAACGCGCCAGCGCATCAGTGAGAAAATGGCCGCGCGCCGCGGCGGGCAGAAGCGTCTGGACATCAAGCTCATGCCGGGCGGCATCCGCGATATCGAGTTTCTGGTGCAGTGTTTGCAGCGCCTGCATGGCGGCCGGGAGCAGTGGGTCCGTCACGGCGGCACCATGTTGGCCATGTTCCGTCTGCGCGACAAAGGACTGCTGTCCGCCGGGGAGCATGCCCGGCTCGCCGCCGCCTACCAGTTTCTGCGCTACCTGGAACATCGCTTACAGATGGAAGAGGATCGCCAGACCCACACGCTGCCGAACGACCCCGTCGAGCTCGAGCTGCTGGCGCGTAAGATGCCCGCGGAGAGCACCGGCGAATCGCTGCTGGCCCGGCTCGAAGAACACCGCGCGGCCGTGCGCGAGATTTACGACCGCGTGGTGCACGCGCACAAGCCGCTGTACTACACCATTGCCGAGGAGGCGGAAACCGCGCGCGAGGAAGCCGAAGCGCCGCTATTGGCGGAACCCGCCGCTGCCGCCAACCTGCATCGGGGGCGGGAACGGCTGGAGCGCTTTCTGGAATCCGGCGCCGCCGGCGACTTGCTTTCGCGGCTGACGCCCGGCAGCAACCTCGCCACCCAGGTGCTCGACCTTTTCGAACACAGCCCTATGTTCGGTGACGATCTGCTGCGCGACGCCGCCCTGCTGGACGAAATCGGCAAGCCGTTCGACCTCGGCGAAGCAGACCTGGCCGATGCCGCCGCGCTGCGCCGGTTCTATCGCCGGCAGATGGTGCGCATTCAGTCGGCAAGCATTCTGGATTCCGAACCTATCTTTTCCACGCTGGGCAAGACCTCGCAACTTGCCGATTGCGTGATCGCCGCGGCCTATCGGATGGCGCTGACCGATTCGCCGCCGCCGGCCCACCCGGACTACATCCCTTCCGACCAGATGATGGTGATCGCCCTGGGACGCCTCGGTATGAGCGAGTTTGACCTCGGTTCCGATGCCGACCTGATTTTTGTGCTGCCCGATGCCGACGCCGGCGAACACGCCTACTGGACCGCGGTGGCCGAACGCATGGTTCAAACGCTGAGTGCGTACACCGGCGAAGGCGTGATGTTCGCCGTGGATACGCGCCTGCGGCCCAACGGCCGCGAAGGCGACCTGGCGCAATCCGAGGGCGCCTACAAGACCTACTTCGCCAGCCACGCCGAGGCTTGGGAAGGCATCACCTACATGAAGGCTCGCGGCGTGGCCGGCAACGTGGAGCGGGCTACGGAGTTTCTGCACGAACTGCAGGATGTGGATTGGCGCCGCTACGGCCAGAGCATGCGTAGCCGCAAGGAACTGGCCGAAATGCGCGCGCGCCTGGAGCGCGAACAGGGTCCGCGCAATCCGCTCAAGGCCGGCGCGGGCGGGTATTACGATATCGATTTCGCCCTGATGTATCTCCGGCTGCGCGGGGCCGGAATCTTTTACAAGGTGCTGAACACGCCGGAGCGCATCGATGTGATCGAAAAGATGGGCCACCTGGATCGCGAAGACGCCGATTTCCTCCGCGAAGCCGCCACGTTTTATCGCGCCGTGGACCACGGTCAACGTGTCTCCACCGGCCACACTCAGGGAAATCTGCCCACCGCCCAATCACAATTCGAGATGCTCACCAGCCTGGTGAAGCGCTGGACGCCCGAACACCTTCACCACCAGCGGTTGGATGCCACGCTCCAGGAAATTCGCCGCAAGACCCGCGACTTCTTCAACCGTCTGTTTTGCGAGCCTCGTTAGCCTGACGCTCCTGAACCGCGCCGTTCGACCCATTTTGGTACAGGTCGAACTGGCCGTCACGAGTCGATGAAAACGCAATGCGATTGCCGTCGGGAGACAAAGACTTCAGACGACAGGCATGATATGCTCCTGGTAATTCGAAGACGAGACGCCATGCGACGAAGAACTTTTATCCAATCGACTATATTGGCCGCGGCCGCGCCGCGTATTTGGCCCCAGACGGAACCGACGTGGGGCGGGCCGGTAGTCGACACGCACCTTCATCTGCGCCGCGAGGCCGACGCGTGTTTCACGCACATGCAAGGGTGCGGCGTTACGCATGCCGTGCTGTTGACTCCGGCGAACAATGAAGATCGGGCGAAGCAGGAAATGGAGAAGCGGCCGGGCCGTTTTGCGCGCTCAGTGTTGGCCGATCCGGCTGCGCCCGATGCCGTTCGCGTCTTTCGGGGCGCCCTCAGCGGCGGGGCCGTCAGCATGGGCGAACTGAAATATCACCTGGCGCTGGACTCGCCGGACATGCGCCGCCTCTATGACGTTTCCGCCGAATTGCAGGTGCCCGTGATGATGCACATTCAGAACTTTCCTCACTTCGAGGGTGAGCTTCCTTACAACACGGGCTATCCGCAGTTCGACAAGATTCTGAAGGCTTACCCTAAGACGATTTTCGTGGGACACGCCGATCTTTTCTGGGCTCACATCAGCGCCGACGTCCCCACTGATCGCGGCTATCCGACAGGGCCGATCAAACCAGGAGGATTGACCGACCGGTGGCTGGCCGATTTTCCGAATCTCTACGCGGATATGTCGGCGAATTCGGGAAATAACGCGCTCGCGCGCGACCCTGAGTTTTCTCGTGATTTCATCGTTAGACACCGCAGTAAGTTGATTTTTGGCAGCGATTGCAGTTGCACCGACGGCAATGGCGTGGGCATCTCGCAGGGCAATAATCCCGAAGCTGCGCGCTTGAACGGAAAGTGCGTCGCCCGAGCCACCCTGGGACTGCTGAAAGAATCGACGACGCCCGAGATTTTCCGGCAGGTGACGTGGGAAAACGCAAACAATCTCTTCAAACTGCACTTACAATAGGAGCGCAATTGATGGAGTTCAACTTCAATTCCAACGGCCGAGCGAATATCCAGCTCGTGGATCCGAAGGATACCGCTGCGTTCCGAAAACAGCAGGAAATCCCGCAGAGCGCTCCGCGCCAAGGACTGGGACAAGATCTATCCTCCTACCGGCCAGGCGAGGAAACAGCTCAGCGGCATTCTGAGCGAGAGCTACGCGCGATACGATTACCGTCGTCCGGCACCCAGCCCCAAAGCCAAGCCAGGCGCCGTAGATGGCGGTATACTCGCTAACGGTCAACGCCAGCTTGTAATGGGTCCCGATCTTCCCCAGCCTCATTTTCACGGTGTTCTCCGGTGCGTTCGTCACATTCGTCTCCGACGGTGTAAGCGGCCATGGGCGCGGGGACACGTGGGGCGGGATAGGATACTTCGTTGTCTAGGCAGAACCGG
>JARLGM010000072.1 GCA_031292755.1 Candidatus Sulfopaludibacter sp. | reverse complement strand
TCGAGGCACTGGCAGAGGATTGATAAGGTTATATTTTAATGAAACGTTATACTAGTCTGCTCGGAGTCATTACCGATTCGCAGGGGGCTGCGGTTCCGGAAGCTGTCGTAACGGCCAAAAACGCGGAAACCTCCGCGATCCGGAAAACTCTCACCAATTCCCTGGGTGAATACAACATGGCTCAACTTCAGCCGGGCACTTACGGGGTCACCGTGGAGAAGCCCGGCTTTCGCTCGCACAACGCTCAGATTCTGTTGCAGGTGAATACGCCGGCCACGATGAACGTGAAGCTGGAGCTGGGCGCGGTAAACGAATCGGTGAATGTGAGCGCCGAAGTGGCGCTGGTGAATACGGAAAACGCGGCGGTGGGCAATCCGTTCACCGAAACGCAGGTGAAAGAGATCCCGCTGCAGACGCGCAACGTGGTGGCGCTACTGGGCGTGCAGGCGGGCGTGTCAGCTTCGGGCCAGGTGCTGGGCTCGCGGCCCGACCAGAACAACGTGCTGCTGGACGGCGTGGATGTAAACGATAACCAGGGCGCCGACGGATTCAACTCGGTGCTGCCGATTCCTCTCGATTCGGTGCAGGAGTTCCGGACGACCGTGGCGGGTGTGGGCGCCGACATGGGCCGGTCGGCCGGCGGCCAGGTTTCCATCGTGACCAAGGGCGGCAGCAACCAATTTCACGGTTCGGTGTACGAATACAATCGCAACACCCTGACCGAGGCCAACGACTGGTTCAGCAATCGCGCCGGCACGCCGCGGCCCGCGCTGATCCGCAATCAGTATGGCGCGTCGCTGGGCGGGCCGGTGCTGAAGAACAAGCTGTTTTTCTTCTTCAATTACGAAGGCCGCAAGGACCGCAGCGCCTCCGCCAAGACGGCCACGGTTCCGCAAGCTTCGTTCGCACAGGGCAATGTGAATGTTCAGCTGAAGGACGGGCGGACGGTTTCGCTGAGCCCGCAGGACGTGGTCAACATCGATCCGCTGCACATCGGGGCGAGCCCTTACATGCTGAGCCTGATGAAGCAGTATCCAGCCGGCAATAACCCTTTGGGAGCCTCCGACAAGGGACTCAATTTCAACCAACTGCTGTTCAATGCGCCGAACACGCTGGACAACCACGTGATGGTCGGGCGCATGGACTATAACATCGACGACGCGGGCAGGCATACCCTGTCGGTGCGCGGAACCCTGAATGGCGCCGGACAGGATTCGACGCTGGCACAGTTCCCGGGGCAGGCGGCGGCTGCGCGGACATTGGATAATTCACGCGGCGTTTCCGTGCGGTACACGGCGGTGATCAACCCCCACCTGGTGAACCTGGCTACTTACGGATACACACGGCTGGGAACTTCTTCGACTGGCAATCAGACCGTGCTCCCCAGTTTCGGCTTCACCACGCTGCAACCCACGGCGCGGCCTTCCCAGCGCGATGCGCCCACCACTAACCTGGCCGACGACCTCACCTGGACCAAGGGCCGCCACAACGTGCAGTTCGGAATCAATTTCCGATTCATCGACAACGACCGTATGTCGTTCAACAATGTGCCGAACTACAGTTTCAACCGGAATACGCTGTTGGGCCTGGGCGCGGATATCGACGCGGCTGTGCTGGCGTACCTGCAGCCGGCCTACGGTTCCAATATCGCGCTTTCCAACGGTACCAACGTAACGAATGCCTTCGGCGCGCTGCTCGGGCTGGTCAATCAGTTCGGCACGACTTACAACTTCGGCAAGGATGGCTCGGCGATTCCTTTCGGCCAACCGGTAACTACTAACTTCGCCGCGCATGAATACGAAGGATACGTGCAGGATAGCTTTAAATGGAAGCGGAACTTCACGGTGAACTACGGGCTGAGATACTCGCTGTTCGGCGTTCCGTTCGAGAAAAATGGCGTGGAGGTGGTGCCGCAGACCTCGCTCAGCCAGTTCTTTGCCGAGCGCAACGGCGGCCAGTTACTGGGAATTCCGGCCTACGCCCTGCCAAGCTCGATGATCACTTACGGCTTGGGCGGACCGGTGAACGGTCGTCCGGGTTACTATCCCGCCGATACGAAGGACTTCGCGCCCCGGGTCAGCCTGGCGTATTCGCCCGAATCCGGCAGTATGATCGAGAAGATTCTAGGCAAGGGGAGTGTGCTGCGTTCCGGCGGCGCCATTGTTTACGATCACTATGGCAGCGCGATGGTGGCCAAATTCGCATCGTCCGGTTCTCCCGGCCTGGCGACCACGGTGGCCCAGCCGGTGAATACAAACTTCACCACGGCGTTCCGTTACTCCGGGAGCGCCCTGCCCACGCTGCCGGCCTCGGGCGGCGGAGCGTTTCCTTATACGCCTCCGGTGATTCAGGGCGGATTCACTACGTTCAGCGGCGTGGCCAGCGATTTGAAGGCGCCCTACTCTTACGTGATCAACGCCAACTATGCGCGGCCGCTGCCGCACGGCATGAGCCTGGAGCTGGGATACGCTGGCCGGCTGTCGCACCGCGGAATTCTGAACCAGGATTTCGCCCAGCCTATGACTAAGTTCACCGATCCGAAGTCGGGGCAATCCTGGTTACAAGCCAGCACGGTGTTGGCGCAGCTCTTCAATAACGGCGTCACCCCCGCGCAGGTGAAGGCGAACCCCAACCTGGTGCCGAATCAGCCGTTCTTCAGCAATATATTCCCCGGCGCTCAGAACCGATACATCGCCGGCAGCGCCAGCGCTAACTTCTTTTACGATGTATTCGGCAATTACTCGGGCAGCTTTCTGGACGGTCTGAATGACATGGACCGCATCCGTCAGACTGGCGGCGGGTGCATCGCGGTCTACGGGTGCAACACATTTTTCCCCCTGCAAAATTCCGGCCTGGACGCTTACGTGAACGCCGGGAAGGCAGCTTATCACGCGGCTACCATCGTAATTCGCCGGCCGGTCACTCATGGATGGGGCTACGACTTCAACTACACCTTTTCGCACAGCCTGGACAACGGTTCGGCATCGGAGACCGCAGGCGGCGCGGCGTTGCAGGACGCATTCAACCCCAACGCGTTCCGCGGCCCTTCGGATTTTGACGCGCGCCACACCATCACCGCGGACGCCGTGGTGGACCTGCCGGTCGGCAGGGGGAAGGCAGTGCTGGGCCGCATGCCCACATGGCTGGACTACGCCGTGGGCGGCTGGCAGGTCAGCACGCTGTACTCGTTCCGGACAGGGCTGCCCCTGACCTGCTCGGATTCCGGCGTGTACAACGTGAACTACGATATCTCGGCGTACTGCATCGTGAGGCCGGGCTCGCCGCTCCCGGCCAACGGGTTTACTTTCGACAACACCGGAGTGCCAAGCATTTTCGCCAACCCCAGCGCGGTGAATTCAATGGTGGCCGGGTATCCGGGGCAAGTGGGCACGCGCGGGATGTTCCGCGGACTGAAGATGTGGAACGACGACCTGGCGGTAAGCAAATTCTTCCGCCTGCACAAGGAAACGATGCACCTTCAAGTGCGTGCCGAAGCGTACAACCTGCTCAATCACGAGAATTTCGGGACCCCGTCGCTGAACATGGCAAATCCCACGACATTCGGTGAGATCACTTCGACGCTGAACGGCACGGCGGCTCGCGTCCTTCAGTTCGCTGCGCGGTTCGAGTTTTAGCTTTAGCCCATGCAGCTCAATTGGGAGTGTGACGGAGCTTCGCGCCTCTGTCGGGATGCTGCGCCGTGGAACGTTGGCCGGAATGGACGGCGAGCATCAAAGCGAAAGTGACGGTCCGGCCCTCTGATTGCTCACTCCCTGGCGTGATTCGGAATTATTGCCTACTTACCTGCGTGCTGGCGTCTCTGTGGGGCGAGCCCGTAGCCGTGAGGCACCTGGAGGGTGTGGTCCACGGATTCCTGGTTTTGCGGACGTTGGATGGCGCCCTGGTGGCCGATGGCGAATCCCTGCAGGTGGCTAAGGGCGATCGCGTTACCAACCGTCTGGTTTTTCGCTTCAAAGACGGGTCTGTGCAAGACGAAACGGCGGTGTTTTCGCAGCGGGGTCATTTCCGGCTGCTGAGCGACCACCTCGTGCAGAAGGGACCGGTGTTTAAACACCCCATGGATGTCTCGGTCGATGGCCTGACCGGCATGGTGACGGTCCGCGCCGGAGACAAGACGGAGACCACGCACCTGGATCTTCCACCCGATCTGGCAAACGGCATGGTGCCGGTTTTACTCAAGAATCTGGGACCGGGATCGCAACCAGCCGAACTATCCATGTTCGTCGCCACCCCCAAGCCGCTGCTGGTGAAGCTTCTGATTACAGCCCAAGGCGAGGACTCATTCGTGACCGGCGGCGCCAGCCATAAGGCCACGCGGTACAACATCAAGGTGGACATCGGAGGCTTGCGCGGTGTGGTGGCTCCGCTGGTGGGAAAACAGCCGCCGGATACGCAGGTGTGGATTCTGCCGGGAAGCTTCCCCACGTTCCTGAAATCGGAGGGTCCGTTGTTTGAGGGCGGCCCGACCTGGCGCACGGAGTTGGTGAGCCCCGCTTGGCCGGCAAATTCCGCAAGCAGTCGGTGAGGCGCTCTACGCCACCGCCTGGACCGTCTCCAGGCGGTCGATGAGGCGGGGGATTTCGTGCTCGTGGCAGGGTTCGGGAACCGGCAGATCCAGCATCACGCGGGAGCCTTGACCGGCGGATTCTCTGGCGAGCACGATGACGCGCGTCCCAAGGCGCAGGGCTTCGCGCGTATTGTGGGTGACGAAGAGAATGGTGGTGCCGGTGGCCTGCCAGAGGTCGCGGATCAACTGCTGCATGTCGCGGCGGGTGCCGGGGTCGAGGGCGCTGAAGGCTTCGTCCATGAGGAGGATCTGCGGCCTGGTGATGAGCGCCTGGGCGATGGCCACGCGCTGCTGCATGCCTCCCGAGAGTTGGTCGGGATACTTGCGGGCATCTTCGGCGCGCAGTCCGATGCGGCGCAGGTAGTCGAACGCCTGGGCGCGCAATTCGCGGCGCCGCCGGTAGAACCGGGGAGTGCAGCGGCCGAACAGGTTGAACTCTGAGACTTCGGGGCCGAAGGTAATGTTATCGAGGACAGTTTTATCCGGGAACAGCGAGTATTTTTGGGGGACATAGCCGCGCGTGCGATCGGGCTGATGATGTTCGATGCCGTCCACCAGGATGCGTCCGGAGGCTGGCTTTTCGGAGCCGAGGATCAGGCGGAGCAGCGTCGATTTGCCGCAGCCGGTCTGGCCCAGCACACAGACGAATTCGCCTTCTTCGATCTCGATATCGATGCCGCTCAACACGGGCGACGTGTAGCGGACCGAGACGTCGTGGATCTGGATCAGAGGCATGGCAGTCAGGACTCCCGGAACCACGGGTGCAGCATGCGATTGAGCAGGCGCATGCCGTAATCGACCAGGAAGAGAAGCAGGGCCACCCAGAGCACATAAGGGATGATGACGTCCATGCCCATGTGGCGGCGGAGCAGCGCGATGCGGTAGGCCAGGCCGTCGGTGGACGCGATCATTTCGCCGGCGAAGAGGAAGAGCATCACGGCTTTGAGATTGAGCCGGATGCTGTTGAGGACGCGCGGGGCAATCTGCTTGAGCACCACGCGGTAAGCCACGTCGAAATCGCCCGCGCCCAGTGTGAAGGCTTTGACGGTCTGCTCGGCGGGCACTCCGCGCGTGAGGTTGAAGGTATCGAGGATGATGGTGGGAGTCACGCCGATCACGATCAGCATGACTTTGGCCAGTTCATCGATGCCAAAGGCGATGAAGAGGATGGGCAGCAGGGAGAGCGCTACGATCTTGTCGAAGAAGAGGACGAAGCGCAGGAAGAAAGCGCCGGCGTATGGGAACAGGCCCATATGCAGGCCCAGCAGGACCGCGGGAAAGAGCAGAATCATGCTGTAGAAGAAGCGGCGCGACGTGGCCTTGGTATCTTTCCAGAGCATGCTGCTGAAGAATTTGCCGCTGACCTGCTGCTCATCGTCTTCGGCGGGCTGCATGGCGGCGGCGTACATGCCGCGCACCATTTGGGTAACGGTAGGCATCACGCGGTCTTCCGGGTTAGCGCGGTGGCGCGCCTGGGAAACGTAAAAGTAGGCGGCGATGCCGGCGGCAAACAGAGTCCAGGAGAGGAGCGTGGACCAGGTGCGGCCCGGCTTGGCGTGAATCAGTGCGAAGGACATGTCACAACTTCCCTTGGTCGGCCATCTGCATGTAATTCAGGTCGAAGACCAGCCGGACGCGGTCGGTTTTGCCCTGGATGGTGGTGTCGGGGTAACGAATGGCTACGTCGTCAACGGATTTGGTGTTGGCGCCGAGAAGGCCGTGGTCGAAGCAGAACTGGCGGACCAGCGCCATTTTCTGTTTCAGGTCGGGGGAAGTGCCGAAGGCCACGGCGGACTGCGGCGTGTAGAACATTTTGGTAGTGGAGAGCTGCTCTTTGTAAGACGCCAGGGTGTCCTGCGATCCTTCGGCTATGGCGGCCAGTATCTTGTCGTTGGACATCTGGGAGAGCATCTCGAACCAGGCGCCGGTAAGGGCTTTGGCGAACTTCTGGCCGGAGCCGTCGGAACGATTCAAGACATCGGTACGGACCACGGTGAGATCCATAATTTCGCCGGGAATCTGCGAGGAATTGAAGAGCGAGGTGACGCCCTTCTGCTTGAGGAGCAGGGACACCATGGGCTTCCAGGTGACCACGGCGGACGCGGAAGTATCGCCCATGAAGGCGTTGGCGATATCGGAATCGGAGGTGTTGATGAGGCGCACGCGCTTGATCTGTTCGCGCAGCCCGTTCAGGGTCATGGCGCGGTCGTAGAGGTATTCGGAGACGGTCTTCTGGACCAGGAGCAGTTTCTTGCCGGTGAGGTCCTTGAGCTGCAGATTGTTGCGCACCAGCAAGGCGTCGTTGCCGTTGGAGTAGTCGCCGATCAGGACTACAGTGGTCGGCACGCCGGAGGCGGCGGGCATATCGAGCGCTTCCATGTTGGTCATGGCGCAGGCGTCGATGTTCCTGGCGACGAAGGCATCCAGCGAAGGAGCGTAATCGAAGCGTTGGACCTTGATGGCGATGCCGTACTTGTCAGCCCATTTGCGAAGGATCCCGGCCTTGTTCATGTAGAAATAGGGGGTCCATCCGGCATACACGCTCCAGCCCACGGTGAAGGTGGGTTTCTGGGCAAGGGCGGAAAGGGCAATCAGGAGGAATAGAGTCAGAGTGCGCATCGCGTTTCCACGTGGTTACTGAAAACTCCGTGGCGACGCGGCCGACGGCAAGGCTTTTCAGGATTCTATCATGGCGGGCCGCGGGAGCAGGTTCATAGTTTCTTATGGGGCCGATTCATCGCATTGATGTGGCGTGCGAGAGGTAGCCGCGCCATCCGCCGAAGCGTGTAATCTCGGCGGCTCCGGCGATGGCGTAGGGCTCGCAGATGAAACATTTCACCGTGTCGCCGTTATCCAGCATAACGCTGCCGATACCGAGGGGCGGAGGCACATCGGCGACGAAACTGCCGAACCGGTCGTCGGGCACGGCCCAGACTTCCACTTCGATGCCGGGACCTTGAAACGTGTCGTCGCGCACCAGTCCGGGCTTGGGTGGCACGGTGCGGTCGAGGGCGTAGAGGCGATAGGGCGGAGCGGTGCGGCAGGCTTTGATGCGCCGCGCGCCGCGCTCGGTGAGTTGCCAGTTGAGTTGCTCGCCGCTCAGGTGGGCGCCTACCACGGCGAGCGGGACGCAGCCGGGCGGGAACCGTTCGAGTTCGACAGGCGGCCCGGGGACGCCGGTTTGCGCGCGATGGTAAGGGTCGGCAATCGCGAGCAGGGCTTCGTCGGAGAAGGCGGGTCCGATGAAGGAAATGCCGAAGGGCAGGCCGTTGGAACGGAAACCGGCGGGTACGGCGACGGCGGCCAGGTCCAGCAGGTTCACGAAATTGGTGTAGTAGCCCAGGTTGCTGTTGAGGCGAATCGGGTCGGCGGCCACTTGCTCGTGAGTGTAGATGGTGCCGGTGGTGGGGAGCACCAGGACGTCCATGCGCTTCCACTCGGCTTCGGAGGCGCGGCGCAGTTCGGCCAGGCGGTAAACGGCCCGGAAGGAATCGACGGCGGTATGACGATCGGCGCCTTCGATGATCTGGCGGACCGTGGGGTCGATGCCGGCGGCGTGGGCGCTCATAAACTCGCGGAGTTCGGCGAGGCGTTCGGCCACCCAGGGGCCGGAGTAGAGCAGGTCTGCCGCGGCAAGGAAGGGGGCGAAGTCGATTTCTACTCGTTCTCCTCCCAGGGACTGGAGGGCGGCGATGGAACTCCGGTAGAGGCCGGCGGCTTCGGAATCGCCGAAAAATTCGAGCTCTTTCGCTGGGGGGACGCCGAAGCGGAAAGTGCCGGCGAGCCAGGGGGCGGCGTCCTGACCGGGCGCAGGTGCGCGCGAAAAGGGGTCCAGCGGATCGAATCCGCGAGCGGTTTGCAGCACGGTGTGGGCGTCGTGGCAGGTGTTGGCGAAGATGGAAACGCAGTCGAGCGTACGGCAGGCGGGAACCAATCCCAAGGTGCTGAGCAGGCCGCGAGTGGGCTTGAGGCCGACAAGATTGTTGAAAGCGGCGGGGACGCGACCGGAGCCGGCGGTGTCGCTCCCAAGGGCGAAGCTGACCAGGCCGGCGGCCACGGCTACCGCCGACCCCGCGCTGGAGCCGCCAGCGATGTAGCGCGGGTCGAAGACGCTGGAATTGGCGCCGAAGGGAGAGCGCGTGCCCACCAGTCCGGTGGCGAACTGATCGAGATTGGTTTTGCCGATGGGGATCGCGCCGGCATCCACCAGGGTCTGGACGACGGTGGCATTGCCGCCCGGCGAATAGGCGAAAGCCGGGCAGCCGGCAGTGGTGGCGACGCCGGCCACATCGATATTGTCTTTGATGGCGAACGGCACGCCGAACAGGGGCTTGGCGGCGGCGAGCGAATCGGCTTCCAGCTTGCGGGCGCGGGCGATGGCGACTTCGCGCGGGACCAGGGAGATCCAAACCGGCTCGAGCGGACTCGCGTTAATGCGGCGGTAGACCTCGGCGACCACTTCGGACGGGCGGGCTTCGCGCGAGCGATACAGTTCGCGGAGGGCACCCAGGTTGAGGGGAACGTTCGGCATCATGCCGCTACCTCCTGGCGCACGGTGACCAGATTCTGGCCGGCGAGGACCAGGGCTCCGGGTGCGCAATTCAACGTTTCGACAGTGCCGGGGAAGGGCGCGGCCACGGCAATTTCCATCTTCATGGCCTCCAGCACCAGGAGCCGGTCGCCGGCTGCGACGCGCTGGCCGGGTGCCACCGCGATATTCCAGACGCTGGCAGTGACGGGCGAAGGAACGGCGCGGCAGCCTTCGGGGACGGCGCCATCGGAGCCCGGGGGTGGCGCGATGTCGGGCGGCGCGCGGTAGGTATCCTGGCCGGACGCCGCCCAGCGCTCGCGCTCGGCGAGGAAGGCTTCCTGCTGGGTGCGTTTGAAGCGGGCGGAACCGGCTTCGATGGAGCGCAGGAAGCTGTGGTAATCGCGCAGGCGGAAATCCTGGCTCTCGACGCGGAGCGGATAGCCGCCGTGCGGGAACGTGTCGCGGATGGCAAGCAGCTCTTCGCCGGAGACCGGGTAAAAGCGAATCTGGTCGAAGAAGCGGAGCAGCCACGGCGGGTCGGCATGGTACGTATTCCACATCTGTAGGGTGCGGCCGACGAACTGATAGCCGCCGGGGCCCTCCATGCCGTAGACGCACAGGTAGGCCCCGCCGATGCCCACGGCATTTTCCGGCGTCCAGGTGCGGGCCGGATTGTACTTGGTCGTGACCAGGCGGTGGCGCGGGTCGATGGGGGTGGCGACGGGCGCGCCCAGGTACACGTCGCCCAAGCCTAGCACCAGGTAGCTGGCGTCGAAGACGATGCGGTGGACGTCGTCGATGGACGGGAGGCCGTTGATGCGGCGAATGAATTCGATGTTGCTGGGTGCCCAGGGTGCATCGGGGCGGACGGATTGGGTGTACTTGCGGATGGCGAGCCGGGTGGCGGGGTCGTCCCAGGAGAGCGGCAGGTGAACGATTCGGGAGGGGACCACGATGTCGTCGATGTCTGAGATGCGGCGCTCGATGGAATCCAGCGCGGCGAGGAGGGTCTCGCGGGGAAGGCGGCGGCTGTCGTAGTGGATGTGGAGGGAGCGGACCCCGGGAGTGATGTTGATGATGCCGGCAAGGTTTTCGGCGCGGAGGCCGGTTTCCAGGGCGTGGACGCGAAAGCGCAGGTTGAGGTCGAGGACGTTGGGACCGTATTCGATGAGCAGGTACTTGTCGCCGTCGGCGCGAAGCACTATCCCCGGCCCGTCGCCCCCGGCCCCCGGCCCCCGCGCCAGTATCGGCACTTCCCGCACGGGTGCGGCAGGGATTTGGGGCCACGCGCCGTCCAGTGTAGCCAGGGCTCGATCAAGCTGGGCTTCCATGGCGCTGGCCTGGGCTTCGGAAACGGCGGTGAAGCGGACGGTGTCTCCGGGCTTGAGCTGGCCGATTTTCCAGAGGTCGGCGGCGATGATGGTGGCGGGGCAGACGAAGCCTCCCAGGCTGGGGCCGTCGGGGCCGAGGATGACGGGCATATCGCCGGTAAAATCGATGGTGCCGATGGCGTAGGCGTTGTCGTGGATGTTGGAGGGGTGCAGGCCGGCTTCTCCGCCATCGCGGCGGGCCCAGACGGGCTTCGGACCGATGAGGCGGACGCCGGTGCGGTCAGAATTGTGGTGGACTTTCCAGGCTGTGGAGAAGAACGTCTCGACGTCTCCGGGAGTGAAGAAATCGGGGGCGCCGTGAGGGCCGTACATCACGGCGATCTGCCAGTGATTGGTGAGGGGCGGGGGAGTCGCTTTCGCCTGCCCAGGCTGCGCCGGGGTAATAGCCAGCACATCGCCCACCCTGAGGGGGCGCCCGAATTTGCCCAGGATGAAGGTGCTGCGGCTGCCCAGATATTCGGGGACATCGAGACCGCCGGCAATGGCCATATAGGCGCGGGCTCCGGGGCCGGTGATCGGGCCGAGTTCCAGCGTCTGGCCTGCAAGGACCGGAAACGCCTGGCAGTACGGCGCGTTGAGCCTGGCTCCGGTGAGCGCGATGGTGGTGTCCCCGGTGAAACGGAGGGTCGGGCCAGTGACGGTGATTTCCAGGCCCGCGCCGCTTTCCGGGTTGCCTACCAGGCGGTTGGCCAGGCGGAAGGAGAGCGAGTCCATGGGACCGGAAGGAGGCACGCCGACATGCCAGTAGCCCAGACGGCCAGGGTAATCCTGCACCGTGGTTTGTGTGCCGGCGTCGAGCACTTCGACGGCGTCGCGCCGGTACGGAAAATCGCGCAGGAACGACGTGGCGATGCCGCCGGCAGCGAACGCGGGGTGCGCGCACACCTGGCGCAGGTACTCCAGATTGGTCTCGATGCCGTAGATGCGCGTGGCGTTCAGCGCGGCGCGCATTTTCTGAACGGCCTCGGCGCGGGTAGCGCCGCGCACGATGATCTTGGCGAGCATCGGGTCGTAGTAGGGCGTGACCTCGGTGCCGGATTCGACCCAGGTTTCGACGCGGGCGTCCACGGGCCAGACGACGTGCGAGAGATGGCCGGCGCTGGGCTGGAAGTTCCGCGCCGGATCCTCGGCATAGATGCGGACCTGAATGGAATGGCCGCACGGTTTCGGCGCCTCCGGGAGCGACCGCCGGACCATGCACTCCACCAGGTCGATGCCGGTGACCTCTTCGGTGACTCCGTGCTCCACCTGCAGGCGGGTGTTGACTTCCAGGAAGTAGAAGCGGGCGGTGTCCTGGTCGTAGATGAATTCGACCGTGCCGGCCGATTGATAGTTGACGGCTTTGGCGAGGCGCACGGCAATGGCGAGCAGTTCGCGGGCATCCACGCCCGGAGCCGGCGTTTCCTCAATCACCTTCTGATTGCGGCGCTGCACCGAGCAGTCGCGCTCTCCCAGTGCCACGTCGCCGAAAAGCTGGACTTCGATGTGGCGGGCGTTGGCTACGAACTTTTCCAGGTACAGGCCGCCGGTGCCGAAACTGGCCTGGCTCAAGTGCTGCACGGCGGCATACGATTCGCGCAACTCGGCCGCCGACCCGCAGAGGCGCATGCCGATGCCGCCTCCGCCGGCAGTGCTCTTGAGCATCACCGGGTAGCCGATCGCGTCCGCGGCGGCCAGGGCCTCCTCCACCGAATCCAGAAGCCCGGTGCCGGGCAGAAGCGGCGCGCCGTTCTCGGCGGCAATGCGGCGGGCGGTATGCTTCAGGCCGAAAGCGCGCATCTGGGCGGGCGTGGGTCCCAGGAAGACGATGCCCGCCGTATTGCAGGCCTCGGCGAAATCCGCATTCTCGCTCAGGAATCCGTAACCCGGATGGATGGCTTCCGCGCCCGTCCGGCGGGCGGCATCGAGCAGCGCGGGCGCCGAGAGGTAGCTTTCCACGCGCACGGCTTCATCGGCCTGCCGCACGTGCAGCGCGTGGCGATCGGGGTCGGCATAGACGGCCACAGAGCCTACACCCATGTTTCGTAACGTCCTCACAATCCGGCAGGCAATGGCGCCGCGATTCGCGATGAGGACCTTGCGGAACATTACCAGATCGTCACCTGAACTGGAGTCGGGTTGTATGCGTTGCAGGGATTATTGAGTTGCGGGCAATTGCTGATCAGCGCCAGAACGTCCATTTCGGCGCGCATCTCCACGTATTTGCCGGGCTCGGAAATGCCGTCTTCGAAAGTGAGTTTGCCGTCTGAAGTTACCGGCACATTCATGAAGAAGTTGATGTTGCAGGTGATATCGCGCTTGCTCATGCCGTGGTCCCATTCGGTGACGGCTTTCAGAAAGCTGCTGCGGCAGGCGTGCATGAAGCGCTTTTCAATGGCGTAGCGGACCATGTTGCTTTCGTTGGCGCAGGCGCCGCCCAGGGTGTCGTGGCGGCCGCAGGTATCGGCCACGATGGTCAACAGCACATTGCCGCCGGTGGACATAAGCTGGGTGCCAGTAGTGAGGTAGATGTTGCGCTGCCGGCGGATGGTGTCCTGGGCGCTGTAGCGGTCGGCGTAGTCGTGGGCGTTGTAGAAGAGCGTATCCACGGCCTGATTGCCGTGCAGGTCCACGATGCGGAAATGCTGGCCATTCTGGATTTCGTGGATCCAGGGCTCGCCCGCGGGAATGACGAAGCTGTACGCGCCGGCGGTCATAGGAAGTAACGCTCCGTGAGTGTGAATCCGCGGCCGTTTTCGGGGCGCGAAAGGCGGCAGGGGTCGTCGGCGGCCACCGGAGGCGCGTGCCGGATGGAAAGGCTTACCGGCTTGGGCCGGTATTCGGGCGACGGGTCGAGCGGATGGGGGCAGGTGTGGAGCACGGTGAGGACGTTCATTTCGGCGCGCAGTTCCACGTACGAACCGGCCGGAGAATTTCCTTCGTGCCAGGTCATGGCGCCGTCCGCGCCTACGTCCACGCGGCTGAAAAAGTTCACGTTGGGCGCCAGGTCGCGCGGGCCGAGTCCCCACTTTCCCAGTTCCACCAGAAAGCTGTCGTGCCCGTTGCGGTAATAGTCGTTGCGCAGTTGCTGGTAGGCGCCTTCGCCGTATTGGGCGCGCACCATGGCGGCGTTCGAACAGCCGCCCAGGGGGTCGTGCCAGCCCACGGTATCTTCCACCACGGAGCAGAGAATGCGGCCCATGTCGGAATAGAGCACCAAGCCTGAGGTGAGGCGGGCGATGTGCTGCGCTTTCAAGGTGTCCGGCATGTTGTAGCGCTCCACCGGGCATTCGAAGTTGTAGAACAGGGCGCCCGCGTTGGCGCCGCCCTCGATGTCGGTAATGCGCAGCAGGGTGCCGCGCTTCAGCACGTGGGACCAACTGGCCGCCGGCTGGACAGTTTCCTCCCACAGGACAGAGGTGTGGCTCATCGAATACAGGTCTCCTGTTGAAAAGACGGCTGGCAGCCGGAAGCGCGTGCCCCTCGTTCTCAGGCACAGTATGCCAGAACGGGGAGCCGGCCCGTCACGAATAATTTCTATGATGCCGATTATGAAAAGGCAGGTTAGGGTATGCTGTTTCGATGGAACCTATGTTTCTGCCGGGCGTGGAGCAGGATCCGAAGCCCGGGCATTATGCCGATTTGATCCGTATGGCGGGCGCCCGGGGCATGGAATATCCGCAAATCTGGCATATGTTCGCCTTCCTGCCGCAGGCCACGCAGCACCTGGCGCGCTTCACGCAGGAGATCATGCGCGGACCGGCTCCGCTTTCACCGGGAATGCGGGAGTTGATCGCGGCGTACACTTCGTATCGCAACGATTGCCCGTTTTGACTGAAATCCCACGCCGCAGGTGCGGCGGAACTGTTGGGAGATGAGGCGCTGGTGTGGGCCGTACTGCGCGACCTGGAAAGCTCGCCGCTGGATGAGCAGCACAAGGCGCTGTTCCGGTTTGTGGACAAGGTCAACCGGGATTCGGCGCGCATTATGCCAAAGGATATGGAACCGGCGCGGGCCGCTGGGTGGTCCGACGAAGCGCTCTACTTCGCGATTACCGTTTGCGCGCTGTTCAATTTCTACAACCGGTGGATCGATGCCAGCGGGGTGCACGCCCTGTCCGACGAGGCGCACCGCGAGGGCGGGAAGCGGATCGCGACTCAGGGGTACGCGGGTGCGTGAAGTCTTACAAACATTTTCCCTTGCGTAATCCGGGAAGTCGGACTTAGAATTGCACCCATGATTAAAACCAGAGTTACCGCCGCTCTTCTGGGTACCGCGCTCCTCATCGGAGGCCTAGCCTACGCGCAGATTCCCAAAAAGAACGTGAATCCGGCGCGCCATCCGAATATCGCGGCGGCGCAGCGCCTGAGCCAGCAGGCTTTTGATAAGATCGTGGCCGCCCAACAGGCCAACGAATGGGACATGCAGGGTCATGCCCAGAAGGCGAAAGACCTGCTGGATCAGGCCAATAAAGAATTGAGGCAGGCCGCCACGGCCGCCAATCGCGCCAAATAATCAGTTGTTTTTCCGGACCACCCAAGTCGTCATGCAACGCTGATTCTGAACCACGGTAGTCTTCAGGGGGTCAGCCAGGGCGCCGCCTAACTCGCCGGTCAGTTGGAGCAGAAGTGCCTCGTCCACCAGGTAGCGCTCCGACCCATCGGGTAGAAGGAAGCGGCGCCCGGCGATGCGGTGCATCCGGTCCTCCATTCCGATGGTGGATGCCAGGCGGCAAAACAGCAGGCCGCCCGGTTTCAGGACGCGCCAGGTGCCGCGCAACATGGCCAGGAAGTGACTGTCATCGCGCGCGAAGTGCAGCACGGCGCTGCTCAGCACAACTTCGGCGAAGGCGTCCGGAAAGGACATCTGTTCCACCGGTTCCACGCGAAAGTTGGCGGCGGGGAGTGAGGGCGGCAGGCCATGGACCGAGTCGATGGCCCGCGGGTCTGCGTCCACGCCGAACAGTTCGTAGCCTTCCCGGAAGAAATAGACCAGATTACGGCCTGAGCCGCACCCGGCATCCAGAATTCGCATACCGGGCGCGATGCGGCCGCGCAGCAGTTGATCGAACAGGTAGATATCGATCTGGCCGAATTGCTCTCTCAGGTCTGGCATGATGGCGTCTCTTGAGGGTCGCATATTACAGTGAGAAGAATCGTTCCCCATTTGGCATAATCGCCGCGGCGCGGATGGTACAACTATGTATCGTCATCCACGCTCGCGGCCAGTTGTAGAAACGTATTTGCGGCGGCGCCGCTTACTCTCGTCCTTGCCCGGCACCGATTGCATCCGCTGGACGACTTCGCTCGAGTCGCGGAACCAGACCGCCGCTTCGCCCGGCCTGAGATCCGCGGAATCCAAAGCCGGAGCCGCGATGCCGGTGGCTTTGGCGAACTCTTCGGCCGCTTTACGCGGTTCCTTGCCCATCACCGCCAGGACGTTCACCAGCTTGAGCGCCGCCGGAGACACGCGTTCCGGATGTGCCGTCACCAGCAGCAGACCGGAAGTCTCGCCGGGCACTTCCGCCGGGGACGGAACCCACGCAGCGGGAAGCAGGCGATGCGCCTCGTCGATCACGACCCAATGCGGGCGCCCCTCGCGCAGCCTCTTCTCCTGGAGTTTTGCCAGCAGCAAGGCAAAGAAGCCGGGCCGGTCCTGCATCTTCACGCCCGCCAGATTGACGATCAGGTTGGCCCCGGGATTCTCCAGAAGCTGAAACACCTGTTCGTTCGAAGGCGGATTGTCCTTGTTCCCGATGGAGAGAAATCCGGCCATATTCTCGTGGGAGCCTTCGGGATCGATGAGGCAAGCCTGGTAATCGCGCGCCGTCAGCCGTTCCATCAGTCCGGCCACAAACGTGGATTTGCCTCCGCCGGATTGGCCGCGGAGTAGCACCGTCTGGCCCGCGCCATCGACATAAATATCGCGGCCGCCCGCGCGTCCGAACAGCACGCCATGCTTTTCGGGGCTTAACGGTAGGGAGCGCAGATCGTCTTCCAGGATGCGGGCAATCAACTGCGCCACACCCGCGCCATGGCGCCCCTCTGTCACCAGGTCGACCCGCTTCTTCAGCGCCGGTATGGCATTCGCGACAGCTGCCGAGCACTCCGAGCAGTGGAGAAAGGCATGATCGTTTTCGGCATCGCCCACACCGGCAATGTTGTGCCGCGAAAGCTTCAACTCGGCCAGTGCATGATTCAGGCCGGTCATCTTGTTCACCCCGCTGGGCAGCACCATCACCGCGTCCTTGTTGAAAATAACTTGCAGTTCGAGTCCCAGGTCGCGAATGCTCTCCAGCACTGCGGTCTCATGCGGGCGCCATGTTGCCACAATCACGTCGCCCCGGCTGATGCCGGTCACATTGCGCGCTCTCAGACTGGCCAGGAAGCTCTCCGGCGGCCGCTCCGCCAGCACCCGCTTTTCCCTGGTAGACGGATTGAAAAGCACGGCTCCGTTCTCCGCCACCACCCGGTCGAAAATACTCAGGTGCGGGAAAACGGCTTCCAGGTCGGGTAATTCCCGGCCGGTCACCAGGATCAACTTCCGGCCCGACTGGCCAAAATGTTCGAGCGCCTCCAGAGTAGCCGTATCGACCCGCCCGTCATGGGCGATGGTGCCATCGTAGTCCGTGGCTAAAGCCAGATATCGCATACAAGTCCATTGTGCACGCTACACGCGAATGACCACGGGGCCACCATAAGCGGAACTGATAAACATACATCCTGGAATTAGCTCTTGCGAATCGGCGCAGGTCGATGTATTATCGTCCAAATCTCATCGAGTTAGTTGGAGCTTCGAATGCAACCTCTGCACTTTAAACGGGGCCCCTTGTGTCCGCGAAACGGCCGCGTACCGTTTTCCTTTGTAAATTCCATTGGCCTGATCCTGCTCGCCCTGGCCTTGCTGGCCTCCTCTGTGCAGGCCCAGGTTGTGAATGGAACCATTTCGGGCACGGTCACCGATCAGACCGGCGCGGTTATTCCGGGCGCCTCGATTACGGTCACCGACCCGGCAACCGGTCAGTCCTTCAAGACGGTCTCGGATCAGTCCGGCAACTACACGCTCACGAACCTTCCCAACAGCGTCTACATCCTGACAGTGGAACATGCCGGCTTTGCGAAAGCGGAGATTTCCAAAGTAGTGGTATCGGTATCGCAGACCACACCCGTGCCGGTAAAACTGGAAGTCGCGACTACCGGCACCTCGGTGATGGTGGAGGCGAATGGCGCCACCGTGCAAACCGAAAGCGCCGAGTTGAAGAACACCATCGACCGCGCTCAATTGGATACCATCCCGCTGCCCACGCGCAATCCACTCGACCTGGTGAAGACCTTCGCCGGAGTGCTGACGCCCAATAACGGCGCGGGTACGGCGGGCGACGCCTTTGTGAACGGACTGCGCGGCAACACCACCAACCTCACGCAGGACGGCATCAACGTGCAGGACAACATCGTCAAGACCAGCGGCATCTTCGCCATCAGCGCGCCGATTGCCGATTCCATCGGTGAGTTCAACATGACCGTGGGCGGCGTGGGCGCCGACGCCGGATTCGGTTCCGCGCAGGTGACCATGATCACGCAGCGCGGCACCAATTCCATCCACGGCGAGGCCTACTGGTATCAGCGCACCAGCTACCTGAACGCCAATTCCTGGTTCAACAACCTGAGCGGCACCCCTACTCCGTTCCAGTTGCAGAACCGCCTCGGGGGCACGCTCGGCGGCCCGGTTTACATCCCCAAGATCTACCACGGCAAGAACCGGAGCTTCTTCTTCGTTTCCTATCAGGCTTATCGCGAGCCGCGCTCCCAACCGCGCACCCGCACCGTCATGACCACGTCGGCGGAGCAGGGCCTGTTCACCTATACGCCCACCACCGGCGGCGGTCCGGTCACCGCGAATCTGTTGAATGTGGGAACCATCGGCAACACCGGCGCACATCCCGCCATCAACAGCGGCGTGATGGGTATCTATACCAAGTACGTGCCGCAATCCGGTTACACCGATGCCGGCTGCGGAGCCGGCGATGGCGTCAACATTCGCTGCATCGCCCTGAATCTGGCCGGTTCCAACCATATCAACTACTACACGGTCCGCGGCGACCAGCAGATCGGCAACAAGCATTCCATCGAGTTCGTTTTCAATGAGGCGCAGTTCAACACGGCGCCGGATTTCCTGAACGGCAACGAACCGCCCTTCCCCGGCTCTCCCTGGTCGGGCGGACAGATTTCCCTCCGCCAGGTGTTTGTGTGGGCTCTCCAATCTACGCTCAGCCCCACCAAAACCAACGAGTTTCGCGTGGGCTTCCAGCGCGCGCCGGTAGCTTTCGCCTATGGCAATACCTTCGGGGAGACGGCCGGCGCGCAAGTGGCGTACTCCACGGTCACCAGCCCCATCGAAACCACCACCAATCTTCCGCAGGGCCGCAACACTCCGGTGCGGCAGTTCATCGACAACCTCGCGTGGGTGAAGGGCGATCACCAACTGCGCTTCGGCGGCGAATACCACTGGCTCGTTGCGAATTCCTATTTCTACAACACCGTGTTTCCGCGCCTCACTCTGGGAAGTAACTCGGCGAATTCGGACAATCTGAGCACGGCCACCCTGCCCGGCATCAGCGCCGCGGAACTCACCAAGGCGCAATCGGTGTTCGATAATATCACCGGCCTGATGTCCGGGGTTTCGGCCGGCTACAACCACACCTCGCCCACTTCCGGTTACGTGCAGGGCGTGCCCGAACAGTACACCCCCGTGCAGCAGGACCTGGCTTTTTACGCGCAGGATTCCTGGAAGGTCAGGCGCAATCTGACCCTGCAATACGGCACGCGCTGGGAATACGAGGGCCCCTACGACGCGCGCAACGGCCTAGTGCTGCTGCCGCAGAATAACGTGCAAAGCCTGTATGGCCCCACACCCATCGGTTCGTTGTTTTCGCCCGGAACCACCAACGGAGCCACGGACGTTCTGCTAACCCTACAGGGCGGGCACAACGGCCATCCCGTGGTCAACCGCGACCTCAACAATTTCGCGCCGTTTATCGGCGTGGCGTGGGATCCGGGAAGCAACGGGAAAACCTCCATTCGCGCCAATTTCTCGACTCACTACGTGCAGGACGGCTTCACCTTCTGGACTCCGGCCACCACCGGCAATACCGGCCTGTTCAGCACCTTCACCAACAGCACCCCGACGGGTGTCTATGGAGCCTCCAACCTGCAAATACCGGTGCCGACCTCCAATGGCTCGTTCCCGGTGTCGCAGGTGGCCAACTGGATCAACAGCGGCGGCAGCGCCAACCTGACGGCCTACGACCCGAACCTGAGAACTCCCTACGTTCTGGAGTGGAGCCTGGGCGTGCAGCGCGAAATGATCAAGCACACCACCTTCGAAGCCCGCTACGTGGGCAATCACGCGGTGAAACAATTCCGCAGCTACAGCATCAACGAGCAGGACTGGTCGGGGGGGCTGTTGCCGGAATTCGTCAACGCGCAGACCAACCTCGCCATCAATGCCAAAAACGGTGTTAGCGGGAGTTTTGCGCCCAACGGATTCGCCGGGCAGCAGGCCACACCCATCCTGAGCAAGATTTTCGCCGGCGTTGCCAATAGCGCGGCTTTTGGCAGCAGCACCTTCATTACCGACCTGAACCAGAACAACATCTACCCGATGTACAACACGATTCGCACCTCGCCCACCTATCGCTCCAACATTCTGGGTTCGGCCGCCAATAACCCAACCAGCTTTCCGCTGAATTACTTCGTGGCCAATCCGTGGGCTGCCAGCGCCAACTACGTCAGCAACGCCAGTTGGTCGCATTACGATGCGCTGGAAGTGGAATTCAAAAAGGTCTACGGCAGCGGGTTGTCGCTCCAGGCCAACTACACCTTCAGCAAGGTGTTGACGGATGCGCAGTTCGGCGAATCGCAGAACGAGGGGCAGAACTATCAGTTCCTGAACAACACGGCGCTGGATAAGTTCCGCGCGGATTTCGATGTCCGCCAGTCCTTCGGGATGGTGCTCCAGTACACGTTTCCGATAGGGCGCAGCAAACAGTTTTTCTCCACCATGCCCCGCTGGGCCGACGCGGTTGTGGGCGGTTGGGCGGTCAACAGCAACACGCACTGGCAGACTGGCGGGCCGCTTACCATCAGTTCCAATCGCCAGACGATCGCTTCGGGCGTTACTTCCACGCCGATTCTCATGAACATGAGCATCGCCCAGTTGCAATCCAACATGGGAATCTACCGGACGGGAAACGGTGTGTACTGGATGAATCCGAATACCGGATTGTTCACCATCAAGGGATCCACCGCCTCGGCGAACTTCTGCACCCCCGGTCAGACCACGCCGTGCTGGATGGAGCCGAACCCGGGCGCTTACGGCAACGTCCCGTTTCTGGGCATGACAGGTCCCCGGTTCTTCGACCAGGATCTCTCCCTGGTGAAGAACATCCCCATCAAAGAGCGGCTCGCTTTCGAGATGCGCCTGGAGGCGTTCGATGTGTTCAACAACCCCAACTTCGGCGGCGCCACGTTGTCTCTGGATTCGACCACGTTTGGGCAGATGACCAATACCGTGGATACCGCGCGCGGCGGCGGCGTCACCTCGCGCATCATGCAGTGGGCCATCCGCGTGCACTTCTGAGGTTTTTCAGGGGGCCCGCGGACGTGGAAAACGTCTCTATTTGCGATCGGCCATTTGGAGTCGATACATAACTTCCCACACACGATGAAGGGCGCTTACATAGCCGCGACCGGATGAGCCTTGGAAGCGTGCTGCTTCGTCCTTGAAATTGGACCAGTCCTGCTCATTCGCGAGTTCGCCGATCATGGGCACCCACGAGGCCTTTGGCACGATCAGCCGGTAGCGGTAGTCGCACTCCGGTAATATCACGATCTCCGCGCCGCCGATGGCGGGGAAGCGCGTCTGGAGATTTCGCAAATGACCTTCGCATCGCGCGCGAATCATGACGTTCTGCGGATCGAGTCCTCCACCGGCACGGTCGGCGCAGGCAATGGAGAAGAAACCATAACGTGTAAACAGCCACATAAGAAGAGCCTATTGGAGCACGTTATCGCAGCGCTCTTTGCGCCTTCTCTTCTTCGCCCCATGCGAGCGGGGTGGCGCCGGAGAGCATGAGGAACATCTGGTAGTTGGCGCGGGCTTCTTCGCGTTTGCCCTGCTTTTCGGCGACCAGTGCGCGAAGGTAGTAGAGGCGTGGGAAATACAGCGAGGTGATCAGGGCGGGGCCGGTCAGGGGCGGCGCGGGATTGAAGCGCAGGAGCGGGGCGGCTTCGTTTTCCTTGCCGGTTTCGATGAGCGCCCATGCCTGCAGAATGGGGAGAGAGTCGTCGGTGTTGAGTCCGGTTGCGGCGGACTTGGCCAGCAGCGCGCCCGCCTCGGCGAAATTCTTGTTGAGAAGGAAGGCGTACGCCAGCCACAGGTCTTTCACCGGGGCCGGTCCCGCATTGCGGAATAGCTGGTCGGCGCGTGCGTTCCACTCCGCCGCCGGGGCTGCAGGCTGCGCCAGAAACCGCACCAGGGCCGCGGTTGGCGCGGATTTCGGGCCGGCAAACTGCACCGCCTTGCGCACCATATCGCCGGCGCCGCTGCGGTCGCCCCACATCAGGCTCCACAGCGCCAGCTCCGAATACGCGTTCGACGCAAGTTCCCGGAGCGGGCCGTTTTCCGACTGCTGCGCGAAGGCCAGGAGTTGCTGGTACGCCTGTTTGCGCCGGCCGCATAGCCAGGCCCATTCGGCCTGGTGGTAGGCCATGGCCGGATCGTGCGCGGCGGCGTGCTGCGCGTCTGACTGCTTCTGGAGCGCATCGGCGCCGGCGAGGTCGCCGCTCATCAGGCGTGCCACGGCGGCCTTAAACAGGTCTCCGCCGTCCTGGAAATGCGGGTCCTTTTGGACCACCTGCAGATAGAGCCTGGCCGCTTCCTGGGGATTCCCGGAAACCAGGTAGACATCGCCCATCGAGTCCAGGGCATTGGGATCGTTGGGGCGTAGCGCCTGATAGCGGCGCAGCGCGGCCAGCGCCTCCGCCTGCTTGCCGGAGTATGCGTAAGCATAGCCGAGCTGGTTCCAGTCATCGGGATTACCGGGCTGCACGGCCAGCAGCTTTTGGAAAGCGGACACTGCCAGGGGATAATCGCGGGCGGCGTAGGCGAGTCCGGCCAGGGCCCGCAACGCTTCCAGATCGCCGGGCACTTCCTTCACCAGCGCGGCGAGCGCGTGCAGGCGCGCGGCCATGTTGTTTTCCAGGCCGGCGGCTTCCAGGGCGATGCGGGCACGCTCGGCCGGTGGGATGGCACCGCCCCGTTTGGCGGCATCTCCGAGCACCGCGAGGGCGCCTTCGCGGTCCTGCGCACGCGCTTTGGCGGAAGCGAGCATGCGGTAGGCGGCACCGAAATTCGGGTCGGCCGCAATGGCCCGGGCCGCTGCCTCGCCGCTGGCGCCGGCGTCGGCCTGTTCCATTCCGGTTATGTACGCTTCAATGGCAGTCGGGTTGGCGGTCCCGTATTTTCCGGCCGCCGGGGAGATCTGGCGTGCCAGGCTGTAAGCGACGCCGCCGATATCGCCGGACGCCCCCTCGGCGTGCAGCACCTGGACGGTATGTCCGGTGGCTGGATCGCGCAAGGTCAGCCCGGCGCGCAATTTGCCATCGTGGATGTAGAAATCGCCATAGCCGAGTTCGGTCGCCCCGGAAAGCAGCGCCAGCGTGCGCTCCGAGGAGATACCTGGCGCGGAGACCGGCCGCACTCCCGTCTGCCGTTCGAGGCTGTGCATCTGGTTGGAGGAGATGGCGTAGAGGCCCGGCGCCGCGGCGAGTTCGCTGGCGATGATTTCGGAAAACGCCCGGCCCATCCAGGCGGCCGAGCGATCGCCCGTTAAATCCTCGAAGCGCAGAATCGCAATTCTCGTGACCGGGGCCCTGGGAGGCTGCCTGTTGCATCCCGCGAAGATTGCCAGAACGATCAGGAGGCCGGGCGCGCGGCTCCGCAAGATCTTACAATACACGCGGGTCCGAGGCCAGCAGTTGCTTGAATTCCGGCAGATCGCGGATGCCGGCGAATTCCGGGTCCTTATTCAGCTTGTCTTTCTCCTTGAAGCCTTCTTCCAGGGCTTTCCGCAGATACTGCATCGCCAGTTCGTTTCGCCCGCCTTTTGCGTAGATCTTGGCCAGGTAATAGTGATACTTGGCGCGCTCCTGAACGCTGTGCTCTTCCAGCATGACGCCGAAATTGCCGTGATGCTCAAACACGTCCGGATCGATCTTGAGCGCCATCTGGTAAGCGGTCGTGGCCTGTTCGTACTTCTTGCGTCCGAACTCCGCCGTGCCCAGGTTCATGTAAATAGAAGCAGACTTCGGCTCGCCCGCGGAGAGTTTGAGCGCTTTGTTGTACCAACTGATGGCCCGTCGAAAACTGCGCTGCGCGTAATAGATGGTGCCGAGATTATTCATCGCCTCCACGTAGTCGGGCTTCAGCTTGAGGGCCTGCTCGTACATCTTGCGCGCACTGCCGAGTTGGGTGAGTTGATGGTAGGCGATGCCTTCTTTGTTCCACAGCACGGGGTCTTTGACCGAACCGGAGCGAAACATGTCGATGGCTTCGCGATATTGCTTGCGCGCCATCAGGATATCCCCGCGCTGCTCGATAGACAAAGGCGTTGAGACCTCCGCCTGAGGCGCGACGGCCGCTGGCGCGGAAGTGCGAGTCGCGTCCAGCATGGCATTGGTTTTGGGTGGATTGGCGGTCTGGGCCAGCGCCCATGCGGAACTCACGCCCGCCAGGATGATGACGGCAACAGGTCGGTGAACCATATCTGCCCCCTATCTACCCTATTTAAACACTTTCAGCAGGCGGTGGAGAATCCCCGGTTTTTGCTCCTTCTTGGATGCGTCGGGCTTGGTGGGATCGCTCTGGGCGGTTTCGGGCGGAATCTGGCGCGCGGCGCGGCGCGCCACGGCTCCCGGCTGCACCTGTCCATCGCCTGTCGCGCCGGTCACACGCGGGGCGCTATCCGCGGCCGGTGCGGAGGGGTTGGCGGGCGTGGCGGCCGGCGGCGCGGTGTCCCAGCCGGCCACGTTGGTCACTCCGGGACGGCCCCCATGCAGCGGGCAGACGCCCTGCGGCTCGGTGCCGGCGATGTAGACTTCCGGCCGCGTTTTGGGGCAGGCGGGCGTGGCGGGCATACCGGACAGCGGGTCGATATCGATGGTGACGATGCCGTCGGGAACGCGGAATTCCCTGGTATCGCGATACTCGCGATAATCCAGCGCCTTCTTCATGAACTCCATCCAGATGGGTGCGGCTGAGTAGGCCCCTTGCAGGTCCAGATCGCTGCTATCGTCGAACCCCACCCACACCACGCACAACAGTTCCGAGGTATACCCGGCGAACCAGCCGTCGCGCGAGGTTCCGGTCTTGCCGGCGGCGGGCACGTTGAATCCGTACTTCGCGCGCTCTCCGCTCGCCGTGCCGCTGCGCATCACTTCCTGCATCAGGCTGGTCATCAGGTAGGCCACGCGCGGGTCCAGCACCTGCTTATCCTGCTGCTTCGCCTTGTACATGGTACGGCCGTCGTGATCGCGCACCAGGGTGAGGAATTCCGGGTGGACGTAGCGGCCCTCGTTGGCAAACATGGTGTAGGCGCCTACGGCTTCCATGGGCGTGATGTCGTACGATCCCAGGGCCACCGAGGGAGTCGGCTTGATGTGATAGTTCATGCCCGCGCGGTTGGCCATGTCCACCACCGATTGGTATCCCACCATCTCGGCCACTTTGACCGTGGCCACGTTCAGCGAATGTGCCAGGGCCTCGCGCAGCGTCACCGGCCCATAAAACTTCTTCTCGAAATTGCTGGGCGAGTAGGGAGGAATGTCCTGGAAATAAAATGTAGTGGGTTCATCGTTGACGATCGTGCTGGGGGTCAGGACGTGCGGACTTCCCTCCACGCCGGTATCCAGGGCCGCGGCATACACGAACGGTTTGAAAATGGAGCCCGGCTGCCGCCGGCGCAGGACGTGGTCGAGCTGGCTCATGCCGTAGCTGCGGCCGCCCACCAGGGCTTTCACGGCGCCACTGTGGGGATCGATGGCTACCAGCGCCACCTGCGGTTCGGGAACGTTCTTCACGCCGTGGAAACGGCGCTGTTTTTTGATCTGCTCGTCCACCAGCACCATGCCCTTTTGCACGGCGTCGCTGGCGGCGCGCTGCAGGCGAAGATCCAGCGTGGTGTAGATGCGGCTCGCATTACTGGCGAAATCTTCGTCCTGAAATTTGCTTTGCAGGGAGTCGTTGACCAGATCCGCGAAGTAAGGCGCTTCCGCCGATTGGGCGGCGCCCCGGGGCACGGTCATGGGCGCGTCAACGGCCAGGGCGTAATCGCGATCGTTGACGAAGCCGTTCTGGCGCATCAGCCCCAGAACCACGTTGCGGCGTTCCTTGGTACGGTCGGGATGGCGGTACGGATCGTAGTGCGCCGGATTCTGGATCATGCCCGCCAGTTCCGCCGCTTCCGGCAGGGTGATCTGGCTGAGATCCTTGCCCAGGAAGGCTTCGGCCGCCTCGCCAAATCCGTGGATCCGGAACGAACCGCGCGAACCCAGGTAGATCATGTTGGCGTAGTCTTCGAAGATCTGCTCTTTGCTCAGCTTCTGCTCCAGTTGCAGAGTGATGATCACCTCGGAGAATTTACGCGTCCAGCGCTTGCCCTGATCCAGCCAGATGTTGCGGGCGAGTTGCATGCTGAGCGTGGAAGCGCCCTGGTCTTTGCGCCCCTCCTTCAGGTCCACATACACGGCTTTGACGATGCGGATGGGGTCGAAGCCGGAGTGCTGGAAGAAGCGTTTGTCTTCCGCCGAAGTGACCGCCTGCACCAGCACCAGCGGAACATCCTGAAACTTCACCAGCCTCCGCTTTTCCCGGTTACTGCCGGAAACATTGGTGATGAGTTTGGGTTCCAGTTGGTAGAAGCCGCGAACGGTATTGTCCTGGAGCGAGACAATCTGTGAAATCTTGCCGTCTGTAAACTTGATGAGTCCGGCTTCCTGGTCGAAGTAAGATTCCTTGCCCGGGAAAATCTCGATGGCATTCAAGTGGATCTGGTAAGAGCCGATGGGATTGTCGCGGGATTCGCTGTATCCGCTGCGGCGCAGTTCGGAGGCGATCCGTTCGGGTTCGCCGGGGTCGCCCACCGCCACAGATTCCGGCGCCGCATAGATTTTGGCCGTATTTGCGAAGACGCCGGCTTTCAGCTTCTCGTCGATGACGCTGGCGTACTTGTTGTAGAAGTACAGGAAAACGCAGATGCCCGCGATGAGAAGGATCGACGAGGAGAAAACCAGAATACGGCCGGTCCGGCCCATGAAGAAGCGCGCCAGGCGCGCATTCCGCGGAATTCGAACCCTCATTTCCCTCTTGGTGGCGGTCTTGGGCACTAAATTCAATTCTCGCATGGATTGGACGGCTCCCTACGGCCGCGGCCAGGCTCCAGCCTACGGACGGCTGCCGGCGCCGGGGTAAAAGTGGAGATTCACGGCGTAACCCGGTAATTGCACCGGGACCAGGTAACGCACATCGATGCGCAGAGTGCCCGGAGAACGGGAGATTTGCACGTTGTCTTCCGTCACCGGAAGTCCAAGCGTATGTGCCCTTTGGAGGATTTGAGCGCGCAGTTGGGCGTCCGGACTGTGCTGGCTGTCCACAGCTTGTGTCAGGCCGCCCACGAAATTCTGCAATTGCAGGTTGTGAAAATAAATGGGGGTGAAGACTCCCAGAAGGCCGGCCATCGCCACCAGTACCGCGATGCCTGCCGCAATGCGCCAGCGCGGCACCGCGGTCACGGCTGGTCGCCGGGTTCCTTGCTGGCGGCGTAGAGTTCGTCCCACATATCGTCGGAATGCGGTGTCCATTCCGGGTTCGCCAGCCCGGATATCTGCAATTCTTCTGCCTTTAATGTGCCGTGGCCGTAGGGGCAGATATATTCGATGCGCGGCCGGCCGAGTTGCAGCATCTGCCCCCACGATCCGGTTTCGATCGGCATGCGCAGGCGGCGCAGGCACACCCGGCAGCGGTAGCGTTGATCGCGAATAATCAGGTAAAGGACACCGGCGCACAACAGGAACCAGCCCATGAACGCAAGGTTGTTCACCAGGCGGAGAGGGCCGTTCCGGAAGGCGTCGTACTCGTTGAGCCTGGTTTCCTCGGGAAGGAGCCCGCTCAACAGCAGCAACAGGCCATACAACACTCCACCGGCAACAATCAACTTGGCGCTGAAGTAGGCCCAGTACCGCATACCCTATAGACTCCCTGTCCCTGCTATTAGTTTCTAAGTTAGCTGCGCCGGGCGCAACTGTTTCGTGATTATTGCCGGAAGACGTTTCGCAAAATGAAGAAGACATTGGCGGGACGTTCGGCAAGCCGACGCATGTAGTAGGGATACCACGCCTTGCCGAATGGTACGTAGAGGCGCAGCCGGTAGCCTTCGGCCACCAGTTTACGCTGCAGGTCGCGGCGGATTCCGTAGAGCATCTGAAATTCGAAGGCCTCGCGCGGGAGTTGGAGTTTGTTGGCGAAGAGTTTAGCGGCCTCGATCATGCTCTCGTCGTGGGTGGCGAGAGCCGGATACTCGCCGCGCTCCAGCAGAATGCGGGCCAGCTCCACGAAATTGCGATCCACGTCGGCTTTTTTGGGGAAGGCCGCGCCGGCCGGTTCCAGGTAGGCTCCCTTGCACAGGCGAACGCGGATTTTGCGGGTGCACAGTTCCTCGATATCCGCCTTGCTGCGATAAAGATACGCCTGGATGACGATGCCCACGCAGCCGAACTCGCGGTGCAGATCGCGGACCAGTAGGAGCGTGCGATCGGTGTACTCGCTGGATTCCATGTCTACCCGGACGAAACTGCCCGCTTCGGCGGCGTGACGTACCAGTTGCGCCACATTGGCGCGGCATTCCGCCTCCGAAAGGTCGAGCCCGAACTGCGTCAGCTTCAGCGAGACGTTACCCTGAATTCCGTTTTCCTGAATGGCGGCTTGCGTGCGCAGATAGACATCGCGAGCTTCCGCCGCTTCGGCCAGCGAGGTGACGCTTTCGCCCAGGTGATCGAGCGTCACGGCGATGCCTTCGGCATTCAGGCGGCGGCACACGGCGATGGCGTCTTCAAGGGTTTCTCCAGCCACGAACCGGGTGGAGAGACGCCGCGCGGGGGAAGAGGTTTCCAACCATCTTCGCAAAACCTTGAGCCGGGAAAGAAACAGGAAGAAGCTGCGCACGAACTCCAGCCTAACACCGTGAATCGGGCTGGTCGAATCCTTGATAGACTGACTCCATTGAAGGTGAATCAACAGATCGAGATCAAGCCCGGCGAACTGCGCTGCCCGCGCTGCTTCGGCAAGGATATCGTGCAGTCTCGGCCTCGCGGGTTTCTGGATTGCGCGATGCGGCAATTGAATCGCTTGCCGCGGCATTGCAGAGCCTGCGGCAAGCGGTTCTATGCGAGCAGGCGCCTTCTCTAAAACACGAAGCGGCCGCCATCGCCGGTGGGGATTTTCTGACGAATTAGCGCTCATGCAGACCGCCGCCTGCTTCCTCGAAGCCCTTCATTTCAATTAACTTACGATATCATTTCAAAAACGTATAAAAATACCCAAAAGTGTGTATTGTTGTCGAACCCTACGTTATAATCAGCTAAAAAGGTCTCAGTGTACCGAAAAGTATGGAGGTTTTGTCGATGACGAAGGTGAAGTATGTCGCAGCGCTCCTGCTGCTCGTGTCCGCGCCGTTGTTCGCGCAATCCGCCGGAGTTGCCGGAATTTCGGGTGTAGTCAAAGACCAGAGCGGTGCCAGTGTGCCAAATGCCAGAGTGGTGATTTCCAGCGACTCGCAAGGGCTGATTCGCACGGTCACCACCAATGCGGAAGGCATTTTTGCGGCTCCCGTGCTCGCACCGGGGCCCGGCTACCAGGTAAAGGTAAGCGCCGGCGGTTTCGCCGACTACCTGGCTAAGGATCTGGTTCTTCAGGTGGGCCAGGATTTGGATTTGCACGCGAACCTGGTGGTGGGACAGACGTCCACGCAGGTTGAGGTCAGCGCCACGGCTCCCCTGGTGGAAGACACCAAGACCGAGTTATCGGACGTGGTGGATAGCCGCCAGATTCAGGAACTGCCGATCAACGGACGGCGCGTAGACTCCTTTGCGCTGTTGACGCCGGGCGTCAGCAACGACGGCACCTATGGTCTGCTCAGTTTCCGCGGTGTGGCGGGACAGAATTCATTCCTGGTGGACGGCACCGACACCACCGAGCAGTTTTACAACGAGAACGCGGGCCGGACGCGCATCGCCGCGCAGATCTCGCAGGACGCGGTGCAGGAATTTCAGGTGGTTTCCTCGAACTACTCCCCCGAATATGGACGGGCCATGGGCGGGATCGTTAACACGGTTACCAAGAGCGGCAGCAACGCGTTCCACGGCGGAGGCTTCTGGTTTTACCGCAGCACTGGATTCGACGCCCGTGACCCGTTCGCCAGCTTTGTCCCTTCGGAGAAGCGCAACCAGGGCGGCGCCACACTCGGCGGACCCATTCAGAGGGACAAGCTCTTCTTCTTCCTGAGCACGGAAGTCACGCGCCGGAACTTTCCCATGGTGGACAGCATCAATACCGTCGCTGTGAACCCCACCACGCAGACCTGGATCGGCTGCGGCACCGGAACTTCTACGGTGGCTGCGGCGACGCCCGCGCAGTGTAACGCCATTAACGCGCTGCTACCCCGCTTCTTCGGATCGATTCCGCGCACCTTGGGCCAGGAATTGTACCTGGCCAAGCTGGATTATCACCTGAACGACCGCAACGCCCTGACCGCGAGCTTCAACTTCCTCCACCATATGTCGCCTAACGGCATCCAGACCAGCGCATCCTCTACCACCGGCTCGGCGCTGAATGGCAACGGAGATGATGCGGTGACCGTCCGCAACGGGCACGCCGCCTGGACGTTCATTCCTACTGCCACTTTTGTAAATGAGTTTCGCTTCGGCGTGGCGACAGACCGGCAATGGGACGGATTCGACCAGTCGGAGCTGGGGCAGGGTCTGGGATATTTGCAGGTATCGGTAAACGGCACTACCATCGGACCCGCCAGCTACCTGCCGCGCATCGAGCCCATGGAAACCCGCTACCAGTTCCAGGACAACGCCACCTGGACCAAAGGCGCGCACACCATCAAGTTCGGCGCGGACATCGCGACCACGCGCGACTACGTATACTACATCAGCAACGCGTTTGGCAGCTACACCTATCAAACGGTGAACGCTTTCGCGTTGGACTACAGCGGTAATACCACCGGCGCCAAGAACTGGCAGCGGTATGTACAAACTTACGGCAATGGCGCCATCAGTTACCGGATTGGCGACAACGGCTTCTATCTGCAGGACCAGTGGCGCATCAACGACCGGCTGACCGCGATGTACGGCGCCCGTTACGAATACGCCAGCATGCCGCAGCCTTCGGTCTGCAATCAGAACTACCCCGGCACCTGCCACGTGCCATCGCCCACCACGAATCTGGCGCCGCGGCTGGGTCTGACATACCGGCTGAACGACAAGACGGTGCTGCAAGCCGGCTACGGCATGTTCTATGGACGATTCCAGGGCGGCACCATCGACAATCTGTTCACCACCGGCAACGGCGTCTACCAGACCGGCGTCACGCTGAACGCCACTACGGCGCCCCAACTCGCGGCCGGACCGGTGTTTCCCAACCCGCTGGCCACTCAGCCGGCCGGTGCCAGTATCGCGGCAGCCAGCCTCCAGTTCCTGGCGCCCAATCTTAAGACGCCGTATTCCGAACAGGGCAATATCGGCATCCAGCGCCAGCTCAGCAGCGATATCTCGATCAACGTTTCGTACATCTGGAGCCGCGGTGTGCAGCTTTATGGCGTTCGCGATTTGAACCTGCCCACTACCACGACTAACTTCACTTACACTGTGAATGACGTCAACGGTAGCCCGGCGTTCAACTATACGACTCCGGTTTACGTGGGCACCCGCCCCGACACCCGTTACGGCGGCATCTACTACGACGAAAACGGTGTGAACAGCTACTACAACGGGCTGGCTGTGCAGGTCAACAAGCGGTTCGCGCACGGATTGCAGGCGCACGTCGCTTACACCTGGTCGCACGAAATCGATGACGGCCAGAGCTACGGGGAGAGCACCAACAACCTGTTTCTGAGCAACGCCAATTATTGGCTCTACAACGGCAATTACAAGGCCGATAAGGGCAACGGCACGCTGGACCAACGGCATCGCTTCGTATTGAACTGGGTCTGGCAGCCTGTCTTCACTCACCGCACGGATGCGCTCTCGCGGTACCTGGTGAATGGCTGGCAGCTCAGTTCTATCACCAGCATGGCGAGCGGCCATCCGTACGGCAGCGACACCATCAACGTGACCGATACGCCGGTTCCCGGCATGTTCAGCAACTACAGCATTACCGGATCGGGCTTCAGTTACCGGGTACCGTGGATGGTTTACAACGGCTACTACCTGCCCGCGTCGTACCGTGCCGATGCCCGGCTGAGCAAGATGTTGGCAATCAAGGAGCGTTACACCCTGAGTCTGACCTTTGACGTGTTCAATCTGGCGAATACCTGGTCAGCTACCAGCTATTCGAGCAGTCAGGCGTTTACCGAAGCCAAAGGGGTCCTCACCCCGACACCGTCAAAGCTCTACATCCCCTCGGCGGACGGCGGATTCCCGGATGGAACCCAGGCTCGCCGCATGCAAGTAGGCTTACGCTTCCAGTTCTAACTTCGCTTCACCACGGAGTAACGAAGGACACGGAGCAAGCACGGAGAAAATCGGAATTATTTTGGAGTTCTCCGTGCTTTCTTCGTGTTCTCTGTGCCTAAGAAACAAACTCGCCCGACGCCTGCAGGGGAGCCAGAGTGAAGCCGAGCTT
>JARLGM010000071.1 GCA_031292755.1 Candidatus Sulfopaludibacter sp. | reverse complement strand
CCCATCCTCCTCTCCTCCGGACTGTTTGACAAACCTGTCGCTGTCCTTTGGTGGAACGGTTTGAAGTTGCGGCTGACTACTTATAATGGATCGCAAGGTCCTAAATCTTAGGCGAATTCTCGCCCGTGGAAATCCAGGCTAGTGTAAATTCCTGGTTACGAATCCATAATCGTGCCGTATAATATTCGAAACCCGTAGGTCCCTCGTTAGCTCCATTGGGTGAGAATGTCGCCTCCGCTCGGCGACCTGTGTGAGGAGGGGTGTATGCGAAAAACGGTAGTCCTCTTTCTTCTGGGCCTTGCCACAGGTCTGGCCCAAGTCAACACCAGCACTTTGGACGGTCTGGTCACCGATCCCCAAGGCGCTTTCGTTCCCAAAGTCGAGATCGTGGTGACCAATACCCTCACCACTCAGATTTTCAAAACCGTGACCGACAGCAAGGGACACTGGGCCGTGCCGTCCCTGCCCACCGCCGCCTATAGCATTACCGCCACTGCGCCCGGCTTCAAGACCATCACCAAAGAGGGCATCAAGATGGATGCCGGGATTCCGGCCACCGTCAACCTGCAACTCGAGGTTGGCGCGGTTACTGAAACCGTCGAAGTTAGCGGCGCCGCCGAGGTGGTCCAGGCCGCCAGCGCCACCGTTTCCAGCGACCTTACCGGTCGCCAGGTGAACGATCTCCCCATTCCCAGCCGCAATGCCACCGACCTGATCGTCACCCTGCCCGGAACCCAAACGCCCGGCGGTCCTCGCAACACTACCTTCGACGGTCTCCCTCAGGCCACCGTCAATATGACCATGGATGGCGTCAACATTCAGGACAACCTCCTGAAGAACGGGTCCGGTGGCGCCTTCTACCCCATCGTCTACCCCCGGACCGACGCCGTCGAGGAAGTGTCCGTAACCAGCGCCGCTTCGGGCGCCGAGAGCCTGGGAGAAGGCGCGATCCAGGTGAAATTCGTGACTAAGAGCGGCACCAATGAATGGCATGGCGGCGCTTTCATGCAGGAGCGCAACACTTACTTCGACGCCAACACTTACTTCAATAACATCGACGGTCTGCCGCGCGATCGCATCCTGCTCCACCAGTGGGGCGCGCACATCGGCGGGCCGATCCTCAAGAAAAAGCTCTTCATCTTTTTCAACTACGAGATCTTCCGCTTCCCGCAGTCCTGGAATGAAGCCCAGGATAAGGGCGCCCAACTCCTGGTGCTGACCGATCCGGCGCGCCAGGGGCTGTTCACCTATAAGGGCACGGGCGGCCAGTTACAGACCGTCAACCTGTATACCCTGGCCGCGGGCAGTGGTTTTCCCTCCACGCCCGACCCGCGGATCGGCAATACTCTGTCCCTCATCAATCAATCGCTTCCGGGAGGCACTTTGACCCCCCGCATCACGGCCAACGACTATAACCGCAATTACTTCAATTTCATGGCGCCGGGCGAGCACAAGATCGATTTCCCCCAGGGCAAACTGGACTGGGTGATCAACTCCAAACACCACTGGGAAGCCACCGGCGGCGTGAATCCGTACCGGCTGTTTCCTGACGGCATCAACGGCGTGATTCCGGTCTTCCCCGGCAGCGGCACCGTGCTTGGCTCGCAGGTTAACGCCGGGCAGCGCGAGGCGTTCTGGACCGGTTCCACCGCCTTGCGTTCCGCCTGGAGTTCGTATTGGACCAGCGAAATTCGCTTCGGCATGTCCTCGGGCAACGTGCTGTTCTTCAACGATGTCACACCCAACCTCTTCTCACCCTGGAGAGGCTTTGCGCCCAATATGGCCGGCTATGTGACCGTCCCTTACAATGCCAGCAGCTTTTCGCGGCGCAACAATCCCATCAAGCAGTTGACCGGCAGCGCCTCCTGGGCGCACGGCAGCCACTTAGTCAATATGGGCGGCAGTTTCTCCCAAATCAACGAATGGACCTCCAGCGATGCCGTTCAGGTAATTCCGCGCATCTCCTTCGGAATCCAGAATACCGACCCGGCTCTCTCCATGTTCAATTCCGCCAACTTCCCAGGCAGCGCGTCCAGCGATCTCGCCAATGCCGAGAATCTCTATGCGCTGCTCACCGGACGCGTTTCTGCCATCACTCAATCCGTCGTACTGGGCGAGCAGAATAAGACCTATGGCCCCAATGCCACCATCGGCAGGCTGCGCGTCAGAGAGTTCGGTTTGTACGTGCAGGATAGTTGGAAAGTCAAGCCCAACCTTACCGTAACTTATGGCTTCCGGCTGGAAAACCAGTACCCCTTCCACGTCTTCAATAACACCTACACGCGGCCCGGATATGCCGGCCTGTACGGTATCTCGGGTGTCGGCAACCTGTTTCAGCCGGGCGCCACCGGAGGCGCCGTCCCGGTTCTCACGCCGGTTACCAGCGATACCGCCGGCTACTCCCCCACGCATTTCCCTTCGCCCACCGTGGGCGTGGCATACGTGCTTCCCAAGTATGAAGGGCTGCTGGGCAAACTGGCGGGGCGCGATTCGGTGCTGCGCGCCGGCTTCGCCATTGCCAGCGTGCGGGAACAGTTCACCGTCCCGTGGAGCAACAACCAGGGGGTCAGCCTCAACACCAGCGTGGACCCGATCTCCACCAACACGGCCGCGTTCGGCCCCGCCGGCAGTGTGCTCTTCAACAATCCGGTTCTTCCCGCGGCCAGCTATCCCTCCAGCCCCACTTATCCGCTGGCTGTACTGCCGGGTAACTCCATTTTCGATTACAACCCCGACCTGAAGAGCCGCTACGTAGAGTCGTGGAACGTCGGCTTTCAGCGGTCGTTGTCTGCAGATACCGTCCTCGAAGTTCGTTACGTGGCCAATCGTTCGGCGCGCGCCTGGACCAGTCTCAACCTCAACGAGGTCAACGTGGTCGAGAACGGGTTCAACACCCAGTTCCTGGCCGCTCAGAACAACCTGGCGATCGCCAACGGAGTCTCGGTCGCGCAACTGGCTACCTTGAACACTTTGAAGAGCACCAACTTCTTCAATACCGGCTTGCCCGGTCAACAGGCCGTTCCCATCATCTCCACCGCTCTCGCTAACTCCGGCAATTCTCAGTTGGCAAATTGGGTGGCGCAGGGACAGACCGGCGCCCTAGCCAATAGCATTGCCGGTAACACCGCGCAGATGGCCCGCCTGGTGGCTGCCAACTATCCCGCGAACCTGTTTCAGGCGAATCCCGCAACTGGCGGCGCCGCCGCAAACATCACCGCCAATCAGGGCGGCAGTACTTACAACTCAATGCAAGTCGAACTCCGCCGCAGACTCGCCAAGGGAGTCTTGGCCGGCGCGAGTTATGCTTGGTCGCACTCCCTGTATGACGGGAACATACTCTCGTTACGGGATATGACTGGAGTAACTTACCCCTCGCCCTTCGATCAACGCCACACCATCAAGTTGAATTGGATCTACGAACTGCCTTGGGGACCGGGACGCCAGTTCCTGAGTTCCGTCGGCAATCCCGTAATCCGCAAGGCGGTGGAAGGCTGGCAGATCTCCGGCATCACGCGCCTTCAATCGGGCACGCCGTCCCAACTGTTGAGCAACCGCCAGACTTTCAATACCAGCGATAGTGGCGTCGTGCTTCACAACCTGACCACCAGCGAGTTACAAGGCATGATGAGCATTCAGAAGCAGGGCAATGGAATCGTGAACGACCTGCCGCAATCGCTCATCACCAACACCTTGGCCGCGTTCCAATTGGTGCCCACTCCGCTCGATCCCAACGCCCCGTACATCGGCCCCGCCAACACCCCCGGCCAGTTCGGCGACCAGGTCTTCATGTACGGCCCGTGGTTCCAGACATGGGATGTCAGCCTCGCCAAGCGCACCAAAATCGGCGAACGCCAGTCCATCGAGTTCCGCGCCCAGGCCCTGAACATCTTCAATCACCCGAACTTCTTCCTGGTGCCCAACAGTTCCGGCAACATCACCATGAGCAACCTGTTCGGCCAGACGCGCAACGCATACAACGATATCAATTCGACCAACGACCCCGGTTCGCGCATTCTGGAATTTCAACTCCGCTACTCCTTCTAGTTGCCAGGTGGGGTAAGCGTCAGCTTACCCCTTCTTTTCTAACCCCATTCAAACTCTTGATTAGTAAGCATCTGTTAACTTCAGGCCGACTCTGCCGTACTATACGTTCTGATGTTTGACGGCCCTGGAAATATCAGGATAATAGTTACTTAAGATCTGAAATCACCCTGCCTGCTTTCGCAGCCGGTCCATCATCCAGGAGAAACCCCATGCACATACCGCTTCCGTCGCGCCATACCTCTCTGCGCGCCCTCTTGCTTGCCAGCGCCGCGTCATGCTGCCTCCATGCCGCCACCATCAACGCCGCGTATTGGGCCGACGCCACGACCGATTCATTGAACAACTACACCAATTCGCCGGCAGCCATTCAGATCGGAAACAGCGTTTTCGGAGTCATTCCCACCAACGCCAGTCAGGCGCAGCCCGAATTGGACGTGGTCAATTACTTCCGTACCGGCGCGTTCCTGCCCGGCGCCTCCACGGCTTACGACGGCGTCCTGCTGGGAAATCTGACCGGTTACACCGGCCTGACGGCAACCTTCCGCATCAACGACAGTGCGCTCGACGCGGGAGCCGCCTTCGACGCGTCCACCATAGTGGGAGACACCTATCCCGGACTGGTCGGCAGCAACGCCGGTATCCGCCTGATGTTTATGGGGGGATACCTGGCTGACGGAACTCCGAACGAATGGTGGTCGCGTGGAACCGTTGCCTACGTCACCTCGATGATGAACGGTCAGGACGTCACGCTGACCTTGGACTTCGACCCATTCTCCTGGAGCAATTATTACGGCCACGTCGGAACCGAGAGCGCCGACACCGTCAATCAGTTCGATACCGCCCTTGCCGGCGTGACCCGGCTCGGCCTCTCGTTCGGAAGCGGGTACTTCTTCAGCAACGGCTTCGCCTTCAGCAATGGCGGCTCCGCCAATATTCAACTCGACAGTATCGGCACCCTCGGCGGATCTCCCGTGCCCGATCCCTCCTCCACGCCCGAGCCCGCCACGCTCGCCCTGCTGGGCGGCGCCCTCGTCGGGTTGGGCTTCTTCCGCCGCGGGTCGCGCTCCCGCTAACACCGCCCTCAGCCTATTCGGTGAAGCCAGCTAGCCTGGTATCCAGATACCTTTTGCGGCGATCACGTCGGCGCTCCCGGGCAATTGCAGCGGCTCGGCAGACTTTGTGTAGAAGGCGAGTCCTTTGTAGCCCACTAAATACTGATAGTTCTTAGTGAAAAGGCCGCCCGTGGCAGCTACCACCAAAGGGTCCGGTACGCGATCGACGATTTTCAGAAATTCCGCCGGATCGAGACTCACGAGAACGCCGGATGCTTTGATCGCCTGCGCGATAGCACCGGCTGCCGCGCCTGCCGCCACTCCTCCTGCTGCCATGGTTCACCCCCGCATCCTATTGTACCCAGTCCGATCAATGCGAACGGCATGTTCGTCGTACTGTTTGCCGGTCCGAAGTGCCAGAACGGAGATACGCGCCGGCGACGCCGCCTTCTGGAAGCCCACGAAAAAGGCGTGAAGCGCGTCTGCGTTCCCAACCGCAGCACGAAGAGCGCCGAACAGAAGCGCGAACAAGGACAGAAATGAAGAACCGGTTGTGAGGGCCGGATCACTGTTCTGAAGCGACGACAAGGATTGCGGCGATGTCTCTACAAAGGGGGTGCCGGAAATGAACCGATGGGGTCGGCCTCGGCGTAATCGTCGACAATCTCCACCACATTGGTGCGGTGTTCGCGGAACGCAAAAACTGATTTTTTAAACCATCTGACATCTGGAACTTGATTGCCCGGCGGTACAACCGCCGGGCATTTCGCCGAGCTCATCGCTCAGAGACTCCGGGCCCAACGAGCCATCTGGACGGTGTCCGCTGTGCGAGCGGCCAAAGAAACTGCCTCCGCCGCCCACGGCCGGCATCGAAGTCTGCCTCGTCCCCACGAGGCTGTCCCGCGGGTTTCATCTCCCTTAGTTTAGGCTTCCCGGTTACTCTCGCCGCACACTTGGTCAACCAACGCAAAGAGACTTACCGGATTGATCGGCTTGGCGACGTAGGCATCCATCCCCGCCTCGAGGCATCGCTCTTCATCGCCCTTCATGGCATGCGCCGTCATGGCTATAATCGGCAGGTGACTCGCGGTGCCGGATTCCCTGGCCCTCAGCGCCGCGGTCGCGGCGAAGCCATCCATTTCGGGCATCTGGACATCCATCAGTACCAGATCGAACGTCTGCTGCGCGGCCAGTTCGATGGCCTCGCGTCCATTCCCGGCCACCGTCACACTATGGCCCCGGCGCTCCATGAACTTACGCGCTACCTTCTGATTGACCGGATTGTCCTCGGCCAGCAGGACGCGCAATTGGCAACGCGGCGCCTCCGCAAGCTGCAATCCGTTGACTGCCGCACCGGCCGCCGCCGCGGGCAAATCCGATCCGGAACCCAGTGCGTGGAGCAACGCGTCTCTCAGATCGGTGCGGCGCAACGGCTTGGTCAGACAGTTGGCCACTCCCTCCAACCGGCATCGGGCGGGATCTTCCCGTTCCCCTGGTGAGAGCATTAAGGTGATTGCCGGCGCCGGGCGGCAGGCCGCCGTCACTCGCCGCGCGAAGGCGAATCCATCGGTCCCTGGTATGGGATCGTCCACCAGCACCACCTCGAACCGGCTGCCGGCGTGCTGCTCCCGGACCAGAGCGTCCAGAGCCTCTCCCGCCTCCGATGCCTCGCTGACCTTCATGCCCCAAGAGGAGAGAATGCCGGCCAGGATCCGCCGGTGGGCGGCGCTATGGTCCACCACCAGGATTCCTACTCCGGCGAGCGGACCGGTCGCCGGGAGCGTGTCGACACTCGCCGGGGACAAGGATTGCACGGTAACCGTGAAATGAAAGCTGCTGCCCTTTCCGGGTTCGCTGCACACCCAGATCTTGCCACCCATCATCTGCACCAGGCGGGCGCAGATGGTGAGACCGAGACCGGTGCCCCCATACTTGCGGGCTGTGGATGTGTCCGCCTGGGAGAACGCTTCGAAAATGACCTTCTGCTTTTCGACCGGAATTCCGATGCCCGTGTCACATACGGCGAAGTGAAGTCGGCACCCGTCCCCGATGGGAGCATCCTCCTCCAAAACGCGGAGACAGACCTCCCCGTTTTCCGTGAATTTCAACGCGTTACCCAGCAGATTGGTGATTACCTGGCGCAGGCGCGCCAGATCGGCGAAAATCAAGGCGGGTACCCCCGGACCCACTTCACAGAGCAACTCAATCCCCTTTTCCGAGGCGCGAAACGCGAACGTCTTGACGCTCTCCTCTAGAGAATCGTGGAGATTAAACTCAAGGGCATCCATTTCCAGCCGGCCTGCCTCAATCTTGGAGAAGTCCAGGATGTCGTTAATCACGGTGAGCAGCGCATCCGCCGAACTGCGGGCCATCAGGAGGCATTCCTCCTGTTCCTCGGAGGGCTTGGTTTGCAGCACCAGATCGAGCATGCCCATCACCCCGTTCATGGGGGTACGGATCTCATGGCTCATGTTGGCCAGGAACTCGCTCTTGGCCCGGTTCGCCGACTCGGCGGCCTCTTTGAGTGCCCCGGTTTGTTCCAACTGCCGGCGGATCACCCGGGTCTGTTGCCTCACCCGGTGGCGGAGGACGAACACCCAGCCGATCGCTATCAGGCTCGCCCCGAGCACCAGCCCGAGTGCTTCCAGAAGATGCCCAGCGGTCCACCAGGAAGGCTCCCGCACAACCACCAGGTCGCGAGGCGAGCGCACGAGGATGCGGAACGATTTCGGCAGCGCCGTTCCTTCCCCCATGGCGGTGCTCCGCGTATCGACCTGCACCGAGCAAACTCCCGTAATCCGCAGGTGGCTGCCTTCCCTCCAGTGGGCCGCCTCGCGACCCGCCGCGCCATCCGGCAGGATAACGGGGAAGAGAAACTTACCAGCCGACAAAACCAGGGCGGCGTCTCTGGCAGCCCGGTCCTGACCGATCAAATCGCCTTCGATGGTCACCAGTTCCGAATCATGGTCTCCCTGGAACGCGGACTCCGCGGTGACGGGTCTGGCGGCGATCGGGTGGTTCCCGCCGGCCCGTTTGAATCTGACGCCGGTCAAGGTAGGTCTGAATTCTCCCGTCTCCGGAAAACCTACTACGTCCACCAGGTCTCCGAGGGCGCCCGGCGTGGTGTGCTGGGTGGTGGTACAAAGGCCTTCGCCATCGTCCTGAATGCAGAGAAGGCGCCCCGGCCAATGCAGCGTCACCCGTCCGCGCACGTGGACAAGATGGACATAAGTCTGCGCGGGTATATAGCGCATCAGGGCGTCGATTGGCCGGGTGGGCAGCGCAAACGGGTCGGCCGGCGCGGCCTCCTCGATCTTCAACGAATCCATGGAGGGAATGAAGAGGCGGGCGCCGGTCAACTGGCGCTTACTGTTGAAGACTGGAGCCATCGTGGCGTGCACCGTCACCCTGGCGTCGACCAGCGGTTCGTAATCCACCCCTTTTTCGCGCAGCGTGGTGGCCTGGACGATGCCGTCGGTCATGGCGAGTTCCAAGGTCACATTCCACTCGGACAGCATCACCGCACGGACGAGCGCTTCCACCTCCACCCACTGCCCGTCATCCGCCCCCGTCAGCATATGGGACAGACTGACGCGTGGAGGGGAGGCCGGCAGGTGGGAGGGGCCAATCACGCGGACGCCGGTGCCTTCCACCATGGAGGCGAAATCGCCCGGGACGGTGAACCCCGTCACGTCCACTAAAGTGCCCGCGTGCAACGGAAGAACCGGCCCCTTAGGGAGGGACACAAAAATACCGCCCGTAGGGTCTGCCACGAACAGCGCCGAGTGTCGCGGATCGATGTAAGGGTCGTAGTAAGTGACCACGGCTAGCAAATGTGCAGGGTACCTGCGGGCCGCTTCTTCGGAGGGCAGCCCGTGAGCCGCCCGTGCCGTGCTCAGGGTGGGCAGGCGCTGCGCTGGGGATTGCCCTGCGCGGGCTTGGAAGCTCGAGAATGCGATGACAAGTGCCCAAGCTGCCCAGCGCCATCGGGGCGTCCTCGTGGAAACGACATCCGACGTGTTTTCCTGTTGCTCCGGCAGTGTGCACAAGGCCACCCGGCAAAGAGCAGATTCAGTCCTCACATAGACCATATCGACCATAGAACGCAATCCGCTTGCCGCTGCGATAATCCGGGACGCTTTCCAGTGGAGTGGCAAGCCCACCGTCCCCCTCGGAGGGCGACACCGGGGATGGCGGCGGATGGCGTGGGGATGGGCACCGGAATTCGGCGCAAGCGCTCGGCTGGACTGGCTTTGCGGTTACGGTCCAGGGGGGAACTGGGGCGGGTTGGGCGAGCCTGGTCGCTGAGATTCTCTGAACGGCCTGCGGCGTGATGGGTAACCACCGCCGCTCAAACGACCGGTGAGCAAAGATCACCGGCACGCCTGCGCCTCATCCACATCGTGCAGTGTGGATGTGTCCGATGCTGACTGCATGGATCTGCGGCTCCGCTGCGTTTTTCGTCCGCAAGCCCGCTCCCCGCGACCATCGCGAGAAGGGTAGATTCGCACATTCGTGTCTGGCGCTGAAACTCTGGCGACGCGGCCATGATAGGTATTGCGAGACAACCGCGCCTAAACAGGTGGAGGGACATTTTATGACACAAAAAAGATTTACTTTCCGTTCTCTGCTGTTGCCGTGCGGTGCAGGGTTGTTTTGCATGATGGCGTCGACTGCGATGGCGCAAACCGCGGTGAATCGATGCGATCCCAAAGGCCTCTACCCGGGGAAGTTCGTTTACGACGAGAATATAGGCGTTTGTTGGCTGGCCGACGCCAATCCGGCCGCCAAACCGGCAATGCAGGCGAAGTTTGGGGTTTCGGGAATCAATCCCAACGGCAGCATGTCATTTCAAGCCGCCGGGAATTGGGTCGCGGCGCTGAATGCCGCGGACTACCTGGGGCATAACAACTGGCAGCTTCCGGTCACGCCCCTGAACGACAGCACTTGCGCGGCCACTGGTACGGGAGGAGGGTCGTTCGGCCCCGGGTGCACCGGCAGCACGATGGGGAGTCTGTATGGAACCGACATGAATCTCAGTTATCCCAATAGCGCGGTGCCAGGGTTCGGCGTCCCGATCTCGCAGAATTTCCGGAACCTGAAGCTGTCGTATTACTGGACCCAGTGGCCAACCAGCGGCGGGCAGCAGGTTTATTCGTTCTCCAACGGAATCTACGGCGGGGTGACGACGCAATTCCCGTATTACTACGCGCTGCCGATGGTTCGGGGCGCGATCGTGGGGGCGCCTACCTGCCTGTCGCCCAGCGGAGTGTTGCCCTACACGAGCGGGCCCGCGGCATACCAGGCCGTGTACGATTGCGCCACCAAATACACCTGGGCGGCCGATGGAAACCTGGCCGCGGACAACAACTTTGGCATTACCGGCGATGTGACGATCTTATCCAACAGGAACACGACCTTCACGGCGCCGGCGATCGACGGAGGAGCAATGTTGTTCGCCACGGCGACTGAGTGGATTGCCGCCATGAGAACCAGCCAATATTTGGGCTCAAACGCCTGGGAGCTTCCGCCGGACTATACCTATCTGAATGAGTTTGCCGCGGACCTGGGCCTGATACCCGGCGATGCGAGACTGATGTACACGGGGAAGGCGGGAGGATTTCAGAATCTTCAGCCGTTCTACTACTGGGGCTGCCAGCAGGACCAGACGGGGGTGAGCGAATCGCCCTGTGACGCCTACGCTCCGGCGGGCACCCAGGAAATGCAGTGGACCTTCAATTTCGACGACGGGTTCCAGGGAACCGCGGCCACGGGTCAACAGTTCTTTGTGATGGTTTATTTCCCGCTTCCGCCGGCGACGATGCCGCCTTGTCAAAATCCCATGGTTTGCTGCGCGGACGCCGGCGGGTACTGGTCCAACGGCCATTGCCAGTGAAAGGTCCGGGTTCGGTACTTCCGCAGGGCCGGCTTTTAAAGCCGGCCCTTTTTCAGTTTCCAGCGCAGCGAAAGCCGAGATAATCAGCGGCAACGACGGGCTTGCGCGGTACCCGGCTGGACGCCCGAATGATGTTCACTCCGCCCATCCAGGAACCACCGCGCACAACACGGTATTCTCCGTTGTCGGGACCCTGAGGGTCGACGGCGTCGTCGGCGGTGTAAGGGCCGTACCAATCCGCCGTCCACTCGGCGATATTGCCCAGAATGTCGTAAAGGCCGAATGGGTTTGGCTGCTTCCGGCCTACCGGATGAGTTCGGTTCTCGCTGTTGCCGTGCCACCAGGCGATTTCGCTGAGGCTGCCACTCTTCGCATCGGTGCTTCCAGCCCGCGCCGCGTACTCCCATTCGGCCTCCGTCGGCAGCCGCATCCCCGCCGCCCGGCAGTAATTCCGGGCATCAAGCCAGCGGACCGAGTTAACCGGCAAATCGGCTCCCAGCGTGTCGCTGGTGCTACGCCCCATGACGCGCTGATAGGCAGCCTGCGTTACCTCCGTCCGGCCGATCCAGAAGCCCTTCGTCAAAGTGACCTCATGGGCCGGTTTCTCATTGTCATCACATCCGTTATCCCCGGGCGAGCATCCCATTATGAATTTCCCCGGAGGAATCCAGGCGTAGGACAGCCCGTCCTGAGAGTTCACTTTGCCTCCTGGTGCGCCGCCGGCAGATGGCGCGGCGGCGGCGGTACGGTCGACCGTCATTTCTGTCCGCGCCGTTTTCGCGGCCTCATGGGCGGATTTCTTCGGGCCGGCAGATGCGGCTCCATCGGGGTCCGGATTGGCTGTGGATTGGGAAGCAGGGGCTGAGCGTTCCAAGTCCCGACCCCGCGGGGCCACATTCCGGACGGCAGTCGTGTCATGGGAGCCGGCTCCCGGCGAGTGGAAGTGGAAATATCCCGTGGCAATCGCCGCCAGCATTCCTGCACCCGCGATCAGCTTCAATCGCCGGACGGTCTTCATTCGCGAATCGGAATCCGCAGCCAGCCGGTGAAGATCGGAGCGAATTTCCGAGGCATGCTGATAGCGGCGGCCGCGCTCTCTTTCAAGGCACTTCGATACCGTGTCGCGCAACTTGGGCGTCAGGCCGTTCAACTCCATACCGGACGAAGGAGGGCTGCCGGTAGCCATTTCATAGAGCACCAGCCCGAAAGAAAACAGGTCGGCGCGCGGATCGGAAGGCATTCCGAGCGCCTGCTCCGGCGACATATACAAAGGCGTCCCAAGCGCCATGCCCGGTAGCGTGACCGAGTTGTCGGCGGCGAGTCTTGCCAGGCCGAAATCGAAGATCTTGGCATGGCCGAGACTGGTGACGAAGATGTTCCCTGGTTTGATATCGCGGTGCACGATCCCGGCTTTGTGGGCGGCGTCCAACGCATCTGCGATTTCGATCCCCAACGTGACCAGGAGCGCAGTTTCCAGTGGCCGACCCGCGATGTATTGTCGAAGCGTGCCGCCTTCCAGATACTCCATCACGAGAAACGGCCGCCCGCCCGCCTCGCCGATGTCGTGGATGGTGCAGATGTTAGGGTGGTTGAGGGCGGAAGCGGCGCGCGCTTCCCGCCGGAAACGATCCAGGAAGTCCGGCGCGCGGGCGAATTCGTCATACACGAACTTCAATGCGACCGGGCGCTGCAACCGCATGTCTTCGGCCTTGTAGACGACACCCATTCCGCCGCCACCCAGCTTCCCGATGATGCGGTAGTGTGAGATGGTCCGTCCGGTCAGATCGGGTTCTGTTTCGCGGTTCTGGTCGCCGGCAAGCGCCCGCGCAGCGACTTCCATAGCCGGCCGCTCCAGGAAAAAAGCGGCCTGCTCGTGCGAATTCATTAGCGACCGGACCTCCGCCTCTAGCGCTTCGTCGCCGCAACATGCTTTTCGCAGGATGGCCTCGCGGTTTTCAGGTGGTTGTGACAAGACTAGTTGCAGCAGGTTATCGATTTGCTGAAAACGGCCAGGGGTCATCTATGCACCGATCAGTCCGCGCCTGCCGCCAGTTCGCGGTACAGCCAGGCTTTGGCCATGCTCCAGTCGCGCATGACGGTTACGGCGGATATCTTCAGGACTTCAGCGATCTCTTCCACACTGAGGCCGCCGAAGAAGCGCATTTCGACCACCTGGACCTTGCGAGGGTCGAGCTTCGCCAAGGCGTTCATGGCGTCATCGAGAGCCACGAAATCCGCATCCTGGCCGCCGCCTACCAAGCCCGCCTCCTCCAGGGAGACGTGTTGCACGCCGCCGCCACGCTTCAAATTGCGGCGGCGCGCATGATCCACCAGGATGCGGCGCATTAATTGCGACGAAACCGCGAAAAAATGGGCGCGGTTCTGCCATTGCATACGCTTGCAATCTACCAGGCGGACGTACGCTTCATTCACCAGAGCGGTGGTTTGCAGACTATGGCCGGGATGCTCGCGCCTCATGTATTGACCGGCAATCCGGTGGAGCTCGCGGTACACGATGGGAGTCAGCTTTTCCAGGGCGCTTCGGTCCCCACTGCTCCAAGCGAGGAGGAGCTGGCTGACTTCACCGCTTTCTTGTGCTGTACCCATACCCCGGCTGATTATACCCCGCGTAGTGACGCTGGCCGAACAGGGTCCTGAATGGAACGATCCCGGACTGGGACCGGCACACAGCGGTCGGGATACTGAGCCAAGAGCCGGATGCAGCATGGGGCTATAATGACGTCGTTCCAGCCTGAGATCACGGGAGGGCATCGGACTATGAAACGGAAGGCATTTGGAATCGCTGCGGCGTCAGCCGCCCTTATATGGACCGGCACGCTGGCTTTCGCACAGCGCCAATCTGCTCCAGCGAATCCCGCAGATTGCCCTGCGGAAGGATTTCAAGGGGGCTTCACTCGCGGCTGTCCGCAAAGGCAATTTGCGAATCCCGCCGACATCTCAGCCATGATGGCCGCCCTGCCGGATAAGCCCTACGCGAAGCCGCAGAGCCTGCGCCGCGTGCTGGTCCTTGGCCGCGCTCTCGGTTGGGTGCACACGTCCATCCCGCTGGCCGCGAAGATGGTTGAATACCTCGGCGACAAGACCGGTGCCTGGATGACCACCATCACCTACGATGCGGCCGCCATCACCCCCGAGAATCTGAAGCAATATGACGCCATCTTCCTTTCCAGCACTACCGGCGAATTCCTGGACGACCCCAGTGACCAGGCCGCCACGGACCTTCGGCGCCGGGCGCTCCTGGATTTCGTCAAAGGCGGGAAAGGGTTGGCCGGCATCCACGCCGCCACCGACAGCTACCATGCCAACAACCCCGCGCCCACCGGCACATGGCCCGAGTTCAACGAAATGATCGGCGGCTTTTTCAAATTCCATTGGACCTACCCGACCTTGATCCCTGTGAAGGTGGACGATCCCAACAGTCCCCTGACCGCCATGTTCCCGCCCCGGGGCTTCGAAGTTGTGGATGAGACCTACACTTTTGCGCAAGACTCGTTCAGCCGGAAGCGGGTGCACGTTCTCACCAGCATCAACTACGCCAAAATGAGCGCGGAAGACAAAGCCAAAGAGCCGGCAGCCACGCGGCGTACCGACGGCGACTACGCGTTGAGCTACATCCAGCGCGTGGGCAGCGGCCGCGTGTTCTACGAGGCGCACGGTCACGATGAAAAGGTATACTTCCAGCGCCCCTTCGTCTCCCACATGCTGGCCGGAATTCAATACGCTCTCGGCGATCTCAGGGCCGACGACAGCCCCAGCGCTAAGTAGAGCTGTGGCGATGCAACGACAAAAGGGCGTTTGATGGGGAGTGATTTTTCATTGCGTGATTCCGTGCGGAAGGGAGGGGGGCGTGGACACAAATTTACCGGCCGCCAGGATTCCGACGCCGGCGTCGACGCGCACGGATCTCCGGCGGAAGCGCCGGATCCGCCCATAGGGAACTGCACTCGCGGTCATTGCGCCACTGAACCCGCCGTGCGAATCGCGTGGCCGATCCATCGCTCGCCGCGCGGAAGTGCCCAGCTTCGACCGCGTCACTACTCAACGGACGGGGCCGGGTCGCCTGGTCGCCGCAGCCATGCGTCCGCATCTTTCTCGCGTTACGCGATCGATCGCGGGCTGCGGCCCGGTAGCCAGGAAACTGGCCCCAAACGGTGTTCGGGGAGATCACCAGGTTTCGTCTTGCGCAGGCTTTCGGTATTCGAATTGCTCATAGCCTTGTATGCTCATTGAGGGATCCCGCGTCACGAAGCCTCCTGTACGGTCGCCTAAATGGCTGTGGACCCTCGGCACGGTGCTTTTTGGAGTCATTCTCGTCGCCGTTGCGCTATTGGCCACCCATTGGCCGTTTACCGAGAAGGCTATTATCCGAGCGCTGGAAGCAGCATCCGGCCGGCCGGTTCAGATCCGCACTTTCTCCAAGACATACTTTCCTCCGGGTTGTATCGTCGAAGGCATCCACTTTCTCCGCCACAAGCACCCTGCGGGCCCGCCGATCATTACCGTCGAGAAACTGGTCGTACAGGGCAGCATCGCAGGGATGCTCACTTCTCCCGAGCGGCTTTCCGCCGTGCACATCGAGGGTATGCGCATGGTGATCCCGCCGAAGACCCCCGATGAGGCCCTGGCGCCAGTTCCCTTGAATTCCGGTTCGGGCGGAAAGGCGCTCGCCATCTCGAAGATCACGGCCGATGGCGTGATGCTCGAATTCCTCCCGGAGGATCGGAGCAGGAAATCTTACCTCCTCAAAATCGATCGCCTGGGTATTACCGACGTCGGGCCCGGCACGAGCATGTCTTACCGCGCGACTCTCACCAATAGCGAGCCGCCGGGCGTCATCCACTCGGAAGGCAAGTTCGGCCCCTGGAATCCCAACGACGTGGGGGCCACACCCGTCTCAGGTTCGTTCACTTATGACAATATCGATCTGAGCATTTTCAAAAGCATCTCGGGCACGGGCCATGCGCGCGGACAGTTCGGGGGGCTCCTAGCGCGGGTCCAGACCCACGGCACCATCGATGTCAGCGCGTTTCACGTGGATGGCAGCCCCCACTCGGTCCAACTCGCCACCACGTTCGACGCTACCGTGAACGGCACCAACGGCGACGTGTCGCTGACCCCCGTTGTGTCGCGCTTTCTCGGCACCCGGATTGAACTGCGCGGTTCGGTCGGACACGAGGGGGGAAAGGGGAAGACCGCGGACTTCGACGTGGCGGTGCCGAAAGGCCGGGTGGAGGATCTGTTGTACCTGTTTAACAAAGACGCGCCAGGGATGAGCGGTGACGTAACGTTGAATGGAAAGTTCCTGTGGCCGCCGGGACCGCTGGAATTCCTAAGGGAGATTCGCCTGGACCTGGCTTTCGGAATGGCTGGCAGCCGGTTCACGAATCCCAATACGCAGGACAGCATTGACCGCTTGAGCGAAAGCGCGGGGGGCGAATCGAAGAAAGTGCAGAACGAAGATCCACGCACCGTGCTCTCGCAACTCAGCGGCAATATCCAAGTTCGCAACGGGATTTCCGCAATTTCCAATGCGAGTTTTGATGTCCCGGGAGCGCACGTGACGGTGCGCGGGACCTACAATCTTTTGAACCAACGCGTCGACCTCGAGGGCACGCTCGACACGAAAGGCAATCTTTCCGACACCACAACGGGATTTAAAGCACTGGTGGTCAAAGCTATTACCCCGCTGTTCAAGAAAAAGAAGTCGGTGCGAATTGTGCCCTTCAAGATTACCGGCTCTTACGGCAATACATCGGTGGGAATCGACTGGAAAAGGTAGAGGTGCGCTTTCCTGGCGGGTGTCCGGAATTCGTAGCGAAACCGCGCGTTTCTAATGGACCGCGCGGATCGGCGTACTCGGAGTGGAGTTCGCGGTCGTTGAGCCATGGCCACTGAACTCACTGTGCGAGTCGCGTGGCCGATCCATGGCTCGCCGGGCGTGCCCAGTTTCGTCACTTTCCGGGAAGCCCGTGACCGCCCATTGGCGCGTGACTCTCGATGCGAAATCATAGTGTCGCCTATCGTTGGCGGGGCGTGATACTTTTACGCCGCGATCAAGCACCATCCTGGTAATTGACAGCGTTCCGGCTTCCATGCAATTATCGAATTCCGATAGTTGGCCTACGAAGCCGCCTTTTTGTGACGCAACAACAGCTGCTCACCCGTGTCGCCCTGTTGATGCTTTGTCTGCTCGACGTTTCCCGGCTGTGGGCGCAGGGGCCTCCGTATCAAACCGACGATCCCGTGCCGGTTGACCTCCACCACTACGAGTTCTACATCTTCGGCAGCATGGATGGGACCACGGCAGAAATCGATTCCACGGGACCGGCCATCGAGTTCAACTGGGGCGCGATTCCCAGGGTGCAACTGCACGCAATTCTGCCCATGGGAATGATTGCGCCATCCAACAATCCGATCTATGCCCCGGGGGGAATCGGAGGCACGTTCTTCGGGCTCACGGACATGGAATTGGGCACCAAGATCGCCATCATCAAGGAGACGAAACACATTCCGCAGATCGGCACGTTTACCATGTTCGAAATCCCAACCGGAAGTTACGCAAAAGGGCTGGGGGTTGGGAAAGTCTGGTACAAACTCCCGCTCTGGCTGCAAAAGAACGCCGGGCACTGGACCTTTGACGGCGGAGCCGGTTATGAAGTGGTTCCGCAAACCGGATACCGCAACTTTCCCTACACCGGATGGCTGGTGAAACGGGCCCTGAGCGAGAGGCTCGAACTGGGAGTCGAGGTCTTTGCCCACGGACGGGAGGGCTACGCGGCGGCGCAGACCGAGGCGTCGACGATGATCGACTTGGGTGGCTACTATCATTTCAAGAATCACCCCGGAGAGCAGTTTCTGTTTTGCTACGGCCACTCCATCGATGGCCAGACGGAAAACTACGCCTATGTCGGTATGTACTGGACTTGGGGAAAAGATGACAAGAAGAACTCCGCGAGTTTGGACTGGATGCACGTCCCGATGAACGGGAAGGGGCTTGAATGATCTGCGAGGACGCGGCCGGCTCACCGCCGCTGCGCGGGGATCTTCACACCCCCGGTTTATTGCGTGATTGACAGTTTTGAAGAGGAGTATCGCAGCCGAGTTTCGACGGTTCCAGGACCAAACTCATCGCGAGCCGGGGATGGCGGCATCTTGCCGCGTTGGGCTACTCGTTGGATCTGTTACTCGACAGCGGCCCGATCAGCAGCCAAGGCCGCGATGCCTTCTGCCACCGGTTGATTCTCCCCCGGCGCCAGCGCGGCCAGATCGTCAACCTCTACGGGCGCAGTATCGGCGCGGCGGCTGCCCGGCCGGCTACGCTCGTCCCCACCGCAATGTTCGCCTTCGGTCTCCGCCTCATGCAACCGCGGCGCCACCGTGCCCGTGACCCTGCTCGCGGTGGCGCTCTGGCCGGCTACCTTCCCACTCGTCGGGTCTCCCGGCTGGCGCCGGTGGAGGCATTGCGGGCCGGAAGAGCCCAGCCCGTTACCGCTAGTTGTGCATCGACCGCAGTGTGCCGGCCATGCTACCGGTAACGTGGTGCGATTCCTTGTTCTTCTTGTCGTCTCCCTGCGTGGGGAGCAGCGGATCGGTCTTCGATACCTGTTCGATGGACACGGCCTCGATGTCTATATTCCACGCCCGGTTCATAGCCTTGATGAATTCGTTGGCGATAATCGCATACCCCGTATTGGTCGGATGCACGCCGTCCAGCGAGAAAAGCCCCCCCATAAAGTCGGTCGTCAGCCTCTGCCCGCCGACTTGAATTCCGTTGGCCGCCAGGTTGGTCACCAGCGCGTTGATATCGACCAGAGCGGCGTGGTTCGCGGCCGCTTCCGCCGCGATCACACTGTTGTACTCCGCCACGGCGGCCCGAATCTGCGCCAGTCGCGCGGCGCGCACGACGACCGGGCCGTTCGGGCTCGAATCGGGCAGCGGACCGGGCATATTTCCCATGGCCTGGATGGCAAGAAATGCATAAGGTGTAACCATGTCGCCGGCATTCAATCCATAAATTGCCTCGACCGTGGCAACCGGCAGGCCCAGGATCGCCGCCAGTTTGGGAACGGAAGTAACATAGGGCACTAATGTAACATCGGGTATGTTCGCCAGTACAAGGTGTCCGCTGGCCTGCGCCATGGTAGTGGCCGCTATGTGATACAGGCCGGTGAAAGTAGGTAAGTCGGTCGGATCGTTGCCGAAGAGAATAGTATATAGAGCGTCGTTGCTACCTATCCACAGAATCGAGGTGGTAGGCTTGAGTGCCGCGGCCTCCTGCAGTTCGGTCGGAGCCGGGTTCAGGCTGCAGGTAGGATTGAGTATTTCCGCCGCCATCACGGCCACGGCGTTGGTGTAATCCGGCGGGCAGGTCGCCGGAAGCCCCACGAATGCGGCCAAGGGGAGACCCGGAACCGCCACATTCAGCGTTTGCTGCGTATTCAGACGCCCGATGGGCATCAGCCCCGAATCCAGGGCGAACCCCGCTTCTGTGCTGATCTGCGGATAGCCGGGCGCCGGAATCAGAGGCAGATTCAAGGATACGCCGAGTTGCGTCGCAACTACATTTGCATATCCATGCGTCTGTCCGGATTCGATCAGTTGTGCGTTCTGGTATCCGGCGCCGAGGGAGTCTCCAGCCACCAGGAACCTGGAAAAATCCGGCTTACTCTGGCCATAAACCGCCGGAGCGCCAAGAGAGACGAGGATTACGAAAATGGATGATAACTCACAAGACATTGATGGCCCTCACCAGTACCTATGGTGAACTGATTATAGACGATTCGCCCACACTAAATCCCCACTCCTTAGGCAAAAAGCCAGGAAATGGTACTAGAGTCCTTATCTCAAATGAATTTAACCCCTTAGATTGATGTGCGTAGCTCATGCGCCGGGGCATGCACGATGCTTTCCATCGGATTAAAAGGAACACCTGAAGATACTTACACAAAAACGGCAGGGTAATTACCCCGGCCCGTTGTGCGCGGGAAAGTACCATGCTGTACGCTGCATTTCGGACTTGAGATCGCGGCCTGCGGGATCTGTAGTGCAGTACGCTTGCGACTCCACCAACATCCGGCGCGGAATCCCGTCGCGCACTTCGATCAGCCGAATGGCGCCGCCCCTCGTCTCATCCAAGAGGCGCAACAGACGCGACATCTCGCCACACAGGGCGAAATCGTCAAGGGCCAGTTCAGGCCGCATCTGGAGGCAGGTGCGGCGGGTTGCCCGGTTTCCGGAGCGTGTGGTATGGTGCGTTCGTCGGTGGGACGTTTAGAGAATAAACTCGCATTGGTCACGGCGGCGGGAGCAGGCATCGGACGCGCGACGGCGGAAGCCTTTGCGCGCGAGGGCTGCCGCGTGGTGGCGACCGACATCGCTGCGGCCAGACTGGAAGGCCTAAGCGGCGAACTGCTCCCGTTGGATGTCCGCTCGACCGAGGCAGTGCGGTCTCTGGCCGCGCGGATCGGTCCGGTGGACATTCTGTTCAACTGCGCCGGATTTGTGCATCACGGTACAGTTCTGGAGTGTTCCGAGGACGATTGGGACTACTCGTTCGACGTGAATGTGAAGTCGATGCATCGCACGATCCGGGCCTTCCTGCCGGGTATGCTCGAGCGCGGCAAAGGCTCGATCGTTAATGTGGCGTCCGGTGCTTCGTCGGTGCGCGGCATTCCCAACCGGTATGTTTACGGCGCCAGCAAAGCGGCCGTAATCGGCCTCACGAAAGCGGTGGCGGCCGATTTCATCCGCGCGGGGATTCGCTGCAATGCGATCTGTCCCGGAACCGTGGAATCGCCTTCGCTCGAAGCCCGGATCGCGGTACAGGCGGAACGGCAGGGCCGGCCGGTCGCGGACGTGCGCCATGAGTTCGAAGCCAGGCAGGCCATGGGCAGAATCGGAAAGCCGAACGAGATCGCTGCGCTGGCGGTCTATCTGGCTTCCGACGAGAGCGCCTTCACCACAGGAGCGATTCACATCGCGGACGGAGGGTTTTCGCTGTGACCGGAGTCGCGCAGAAGCTGATTGCGCGCGACCTGACCGGGCTTGGACTGATCGAGCCAGGAGAGCAGGTACGGTTTACTGTTTTGCCGGGAGGAGTGTCCTCGGACATTTTCAAGGTGGAGGCCGGGGACCGCGTGTTCGTAGTCAAACGGGCGCTGCCGAAGCTGCGTGTCGCCGGAGATTGGCAGGCGCCGACGTCGCGCAACCGCCACGAGGCGGACTGGCTCGTGACCGTTGAGCGCATTTTGCCCGGCAGTGCTTCGCGGCTTCTGGCACGCGACGACGATGCGGGCCTGTTCGCCATGGAATACCTCGATCCGGCGATGTTTCCGGTTTGGAAAGAACAGTTGCGCGACGGCTATGTAGACCCGAACTTTGCTGCCGCAGTAGGGCGCAGCCTGGCATTTATTCATTCGCAGACCGCCGGAGATCGTGCCGTTGCGGAGGTATTTGCCACCGACGCGGTGTTCCACGCGATTCGGCTGGAGCCTTACTTCGAAACGACCGCGAGGCGGCATCCCGCAATCGCGAGCCCGCTCCTCGCGCTCTCCGCGTCCACGCTGGCTACGAAGGTGGCGCTGGTACATGGAGATGTGAGTCCGAAGAACATCCTTGCGGGGCCGCACGGACCTGTGTTTCTGGACGCCGAGTGCGCGTGGTTCGGCGACCCGGCATTCGATCTCGCATTCTGCCTCAACCATCTGCTGCTCAAGTGCCTCTGGAACCGCGCGGCGGCGCGGCGGCTGATCGAGGCGTTCGAGCGCCTTGCAGCGGCCTATCGCGAGGGTGTGAGCTGGGAGTCTCCGGCGGCGGTAGAGGAAAGAACCGCGCGGCTGCTAACCGCCCTGCTGCTGGCCCGCGTAGACGGGAAAAGCCCGGTGGAGTACCTGACCGCCGCTGACCAGAACCTGGTGCGGGAGGTGGTGCTTCCGCTGATCGGGATGCCGCCGCGTTCGCTGGAGGAGATCGAACGCGTCTGGGCCGCCCGGCTGGGGATTTGAAGATGATCGCAACGGCCATTCGCCATGTCCGCGGACGCCGGGTTTGGGACTCGCGCGGCCGTCCTACGGTGGAAGCTGAGGTGGCGTTGGAGTCCGGCGCGATAGGTCGCGCGATCGCACCGGCAGGCGAGTCCACGGGATCGGGCGAAGCGGTGGACCTCCGGGATGCCGACGGATTTGACGTGCGCGGCGCCGTCGCGAATGTCAACGGGTGCATCGCGCGGTCGCTGATGGGGGCCGACGCTGAAGACCAGGAGAATATCGACCGCCTGCTTGTGGGCGCCGACGGCACAACCGACAAGCGCAAGCTGGGCGGAAACGCGCTGATCGCAGTCTCGATGGCGACGCTTCATGCCGCGGCGGCGGCACACGGCCGTCCGCTCTGGCGCTACCTTGCGCCGGACGCGACCTGTATGCCATTGCCGGAGATCCAGATCTTCGGTGGCGGTGCGCACGCCGCGAGGCGCATCGATATTCAGGACCTCATGGTGGTCTGTCCCGCGGCGCGCTCTTTCGCCGAGGCTCTGGATCGCTCCGCCGCCATCTACCGCGCGGCTGGCGTTTACCTTGCCAGCCGGCATCTCCTGCAAGGAGTAGCCGACGAGGGCGGCTACTGGCCCGTGTTCGAATCCAATGAGGAGGCGCTGGATGCGCTCGTGCGCGCAATCGAATCGGCGGGGCTGATTCCCGGCAGCGATGCGGCCATATCCCTGGATATTGCGGCTTCGCAGTTCCGCTCGGCGGCCGGATACCGATTGAGCCGCGACAGGCGGGTGCTGGACACGGACGGGCTGATCGAGTTGCTGGGGCGATGGATCGAGCGATATCCGATCATTTCCATCGAAGATCCTCTGGCGGAAGACGATTCCGAAGGGTTCCGGCGCTTCACCGCGGCATTCGGAAGCAAAGTGCAGGTGATTGGAGACGACCTTTTGGTGACGAACGCGGCGCGGGTGCGCAATGCCGCGGCTTCCCGGCTGTGTAACGCGGTGCTGATCAAACCCAACCAGGCGGGCACGATTACGGAGACGCGGGCGGCGCTCGCGGCAGCACGCGAGAGCGGAATGGCGGAGATCGTCTCGGCGCGGTCGGGCGAGTCGGAGGACGTCACGATCGTGCATCTCGCGGTGGGCTGGAAGGCGGCACAACTGAAGGTGGGTTCCTTTGCGCGGTCGGAGCGGATGGCGAAATGGAACGAGGCGCTGCGGATCGAAGAAGCGCTTGGTCCCGGCGCGACGCTGGCGCGCCCGTTCCAGAAATTTCAGGAGCAGACATGAGCACGGATGGCAAGGTGAAATACCGGTCGGCGGACTGGTTCGGCAAGGCTGACAAGGACGGGTTCGGACATCGAAGCTGGATGCGGAACCAGGGTTTTCCGGGAGACGTCTTCGACGGGCGTCCGGTGATTGGGATCTGCAACACGTGGTCGGAGCTGACCCCGTGCAACGCGCACTTTCGCGACTTGGCGGAGCATGTGAAGCGCGGCGTGTGGCAGGCGGGCGGATTCCCCGTGGAATTCCCGGTGACTTCGCTGGGCGAGGCTATCATGCGCCCCACCGCGATGCTGTTTCGCAACCTGGCCAGCATGGACGTGGAGGAATCGATCCGTGCCAATCCGATAGACGGAGTCGTGCTGATGTGCGGCTGCGACAAGACCACGCCATCGCTGGTGATGGGGGCCGCCAGTTGCGATATTCCCGCGCTGGTGGTTTCAGGCGGCCCGATGCTGAACGGCAAGTACCAGGGGCGGGACATCGGGTCGGGCACGGACGTGTGGCGGTTTAGCGAAGAAGTCAAAGCCGGCCATATGAGTTTGCAGCAGTTCATGGAAGCGGAGTCCTGCATGTCGCGCTCGCCGGGACACTGCATGACGATGGGGACGGCATCGACCATGGCGTCGATGGTCGAGGCTCTGGGACTGTCGCTGCCGGGAAATGCCGCCATCCCCGCCGTGGATTCGCGCCGCGCCGTGATGGCCCACCTGGCCGGGCGGCGCATCGTGGAGATGGTCGCGGAGGACCTGCGGATCTCGTGCATCCTGACGCGCGAGGCGTTCGAGAATGCCATCCGCGTGAACGCCGCTCTAGGCGGGTCGACGAACGCGGTGATTCATCTGCTGGCCATCGCCGGGCGGCTGGCGGTGCCGCTCTGCCTGAACGACTTTGACCGCCTGGGCCACGACTGCCCGACGCTGGCCAACCTGATGCCGTCCGGACAGTACCTGATGGAGGATTTCTATTATGCCGGCGGCGTGCCCGCAGTGGTGCGCGCGCTGGGCGAGCACAACATGCTGCATCGCGATGCGCTCACGGTTAACGGGAAGACGATTTGGGAGAATTGCCGGGAGGCGCCGAACTGGAATGCGGAGGTGATCCGGCCATGGGACCGCCCGCTGCTGGAGCGCGGAGGCATCGCCATTCTGCGTGGCAACCTGGCGCCGAATGGTGCGGTGATTAAACCTTCGGCCGCATCGCCACGGTTGATGCGGCACGCGGGCCGGGCAATCGTGTTCGAAAACATCGAGGACTACAAGCTGCGAATCGACGACCCGGCGCTCGAGGCCGACGAAAACAGCGTGATGGTGCTGAAGAACTGCGGTCCGAAGGGTTATCCCGGAATGGCCGAGGTAGGAAACATGGGACTTCCCGCAAGCCTGTTGAAGCGCGGCGTCACGGACCTTGTCCGGATCTCGGACGCGCGCATGAGCGGCACGGCATACGGGACGGTAGTGCTGCATGTGTGTCCCGAAGCGGCGATCGGTGGTCCGCTGGCACACGTCCGGGAGGGCGACCGCATCGAACTGGACGTGGAGCAGCGGCGGCTGCATCTGGATGTGTCCGAGGAAGAGATGGGACGGCGCCGGACCGATTGGAAACCGGTGCCGCCGCCCATGGTCGGCGGCTATCAGCGGCTTTACTTCGACCATGTCCTCCAGGCGGATACCGGCGCCGATCTGGACTTCCTCGTCGGTTGCCGCGGCCACGTGGTGACGAGGGAATCGCATTGAGCGGCCGCCCTACTGGTACCCGCTTCGTCATTCTCGCGTTGTTGTTCCTCTCGGTGGTGATCAACTACCTGGACCGCGCCAACCTGTCCATCGCCGGACCGGTGCTGGCCAAAGAACTGGGGATTCATTCCATCCGGATGGGGCTGGTATTTTCGGCGTTCGGATGGAGCTACGTGCTCTGCCAGGTTCCTGGCGGCTGGCTGGTGGACCGGATACGTCCACACAAGCTGTACGCAGTGCTGATTGCATTGTGGTCGGTAGCGACCGCGATGCTGGGTCTGGCCTCGGGCGTTGCAGCGCTGTTCGCGCTGCGTCTGGCGATTGGGGCACTGGAGGCGCCGTCATACCCGATTAACAACCGCGTTGTGACCACGTGGTTTCCTGAGAATGAGCGCGCGACAGCGATCGGAGTCTACACTTCCGGACAGTTTATCGGGTTGGCGCTGCTTACCCCTGCGCTGGTTTACCTCCAGGTTCATTTCGGCTGGCGCGGCATCTTCATTTCGGTGGGGCTGGCGGGTGTAATCTGGGCCGCTGTCTGGCTCCGGGTGTATCGAGGGCCGCTGAGTTATCGGGGTACGAATGAGGCCGAGATCGAACTGATCCGCAGCGGCGGCGGGCTGGTTGACCTCAGCGACCGGAATCCGGGCGGAAACGAAAGGACGTTCCGCCTGCGCGACCTCGGGTACGTGCTGAGCAAGCGGAAGTTGTGGGGTATCTACATCGGGCAGTATGCCTTGAACTCAACCCTGTGGTTCTTTCTGACCTGGTTTCCGACATACCTGGTGCGGTACCGGGGCATCGGGTTTCAGCAGGCAGGCTGGTTGGCGTCGCTCCCGTTCTTAGGAGCGTTCGCCGGCGTAATCTGCTCCGGTCTATCTTCCGATCTCCTGGTGCGTCGCGGCTTATCGCTGAGCTTCGCCCGGAAGGCTCCCATCGTAGCGGGCCTGCTGCTCTCGACGACGATCATGGGCGCCAATTACACCCGGACTCCCGCTTGGACGATCACGTTCATGGGGGTGGGATTTTTTGGCAACGGGCTGGCGTCGATTACCTGGTCCCTGGTGTCCGCGGTAGCGCCGAAGCCGATGATCGGGCTAACCGGCGGAGTGTTCAACTTCATGGGCAACATGGCCTCGGTGACCGTGCCACTCATTATCGGCGCGTTAGTGCGGGGCGGGAGGTTCTCCTTAGGCCTCACTTATATCTCCGGGCTGGCCCTGGTTGGCGCCCTCGCATACATTCTCATGGTGGGCAAGATCGAGCGCCTTCCGCCGTGCGTGTAGACCTTCGGCGCTTCGGTCAGAGCCAGTATTGGCCGGACTCGCTTCGACGAAGATTTTGGCGAGCCGTTCCCGCCAAGCATCGCCGTGCATGAACAGAAGGCACTCGTGCGTTTCGTCGTTCACATGCTCGTGGACGTTGAAGGTTGCAGCATCGGATATACGCAAGCCGGTTTCGGTAAGCAGCATGATAAAGGCGATTACCTGCACAGCAGTGATCTCCCCCTTTTGACCCCGGTTGTGCCAAGGGCATGTCTTCCAGCCCGCAGCAGCATCGAAGATTCGTCTCAATTCTTGGTCGGTGAACGGCGATTTGTGCTTTGGTGCCGAATGGCCGACTGGCGGCTCAAGGCCCTCAGCCCGGGTTCTCGCCGATCCACTTTCGTTGCATGCAAAACTTCCAAGAGCCATTCATGCGTTCGAGCTTCTTCCCTTTGGAACTGTTGGAGGGACTCGAATCGCGGCTCTTACCGGAAATGCCAACCGAGCCTCTGGTTGTTCAGATCGTGTACTGCTCGCCGGACGGGAGTACCCTTGCCCTGCGGCTTCAAGAATATCGAAGTGGGTGGCCAGAGAAAACGCCAACTCGGTTCCGGCGGCTGGTCCTGAGACGGGGCCTTGGTTAGCGGCAGACAGCGCCACCGAACGAGGCGAGCGAATCCGCCCGTGTGAGAGGAGGCAAGCGCCTGGCCTATGCCGCCGTCTATCAGCGTCCAGGCGGGTTCCCTGGAATCCGGACCTTACGCTGGGTTTCCGCTGCGGCTATGATGCAATCCAGCGCCGAAGCCTGGACGCCGGCGTTGGTAGCATCGAACGGTCCCGACCACGTCTGCCCGAACTGGTACCCCGGTCCCTGCGCGCGATTCCAGATGCTTTCCGCGTTGGCCGCAAGGAAGCGGGCGTACCCGGGCATCGGAAAGCTTTGGTCCAACTCGGCCAAGTTGCGTACGAATATGCCTTTGAACTGCACGCCATCGGCGCCGCAATTGGGTTCGCAGGCATCGTGGAGAATCCCCCGCTCATCGGTCAGCCAAGTTGTCGCGGCGGCGGCGATTGCGCGCGCTGTTTCGGGAATCGCGGGGTCCGGCGCTTGCCGCGATAACTCGGCCAACCCGCCCAGGATCACTCCCTGATTGTAGGTCCACGTGGTCTGCCCGTTATTCTGGCAGGCGCCCGTGAGGCCATCGTTGATCAAATGCTGCGCATTGATCATGCTCGAAGCTTGAAACCATTGCCATTCGCGGTTTGCCCAGGAGAGGTATGACGCCTGTGATGTAGACACCTCGCGATTCGCGAGGCGCGCCGCCACCGACAGGAACAGTTCGTTGGCGATGGCATTCTTGTACGTGCGTTTCCTGCTCCACCAGATGCCCCCGCTACACGTGTCGTCCCATCCGCCCGTCATGTCGGAGAAGATCGATTCCGCCATGCTCAGATAACGGCTGTCCCCAGTCCAGTCGTACGCATCTATCCATGCCAGCGCCCACCAGCCTTCGTCGTCGTAATAGGTATTGAGAAAGCCCTTGGGTGCGTTTACCGAGAACGTGTTTTCGATGGCGGCCTTCCACTGGTCGGAACCTCTCAACCGGGAGTAGTTGACAAGCACAGTAGTGGCGTTCGCAGAATTCCACCAGCCCGTGGTGATCCAAAGGCCCGTCGCGGGGTTGTACCAGGCTTGCAGCGTCTGAATTCCAAGCGACGCTTCGTCAAGGAAATTCGCAGCGTGTGGCTGCGCCTCGGGTTGTCCGCCAAGAGCGAGAGAGCCAACAAGAATCGCGAGTGCGGTCCGCATACGATTCGATTGTGTCACGTTGCGTTGTGAACAACGAAAGGAAGCAAAAAGTATGGGCCTTTGCGGCGTTGACACGGGCGAGGGGGAAAAAGGCAATCGTGCGGTTGGGCGTTATCGGTCCCAATCCAGCCGCAGTGGGACCGGAGGTGATACCATCAATTGCCCACGAAATGAGCCCTCAGTCGTCGATTGCCCATTACCGCATCGCCTCAAAACTCGGCGAGGGCGGCATGGGTGCCGTCTACCGCGCCACCGATACCAAGCTGAATCGCGAAGTCGCCGTGAAAGTCCTGCCGGACGTTTTCGCCGCTGATCCCGACCGCTTCGCGCGTTTCGCCCGCGAAGCCCAGGTCCTGGCTTCGCTCAACCATCCCAATATCGCGGCGATCTACGGTGTCGAAGAGAACGCCCTCATCCTCGAACTGGTGGAAGGCCCCACGCTCGCAGAACGCATCGCGCTCGGGCCGATCCCGCTCGATGAAGCGTTGCCAATCGCGCTCCAGGTCGCCGAAGCTCTCGAATACGCGCACGAAAAGGGTATCGTCCACCGCGATCTCAAACCCGCCAACGTGAAAGTCACTCCCGACGGTCGCGTGAAGGTGCTGGACTTCGGGCTCGCCAAAGCTCTCGCGAGCGATCCGATACCGGGTAATCCGGCGTCCTCCCCCACCCTCACGATGCGCGCCACCATGGCGGGAATCGTGATCGGCACTCCCGCCTACATGTCGCCCGAGCAGGCGAAAGGCAAGCCGGTAGACCGGCGCGCCGACATCTGGGCCTTCGGCATCCTTCTGGCTGAGATGCTCACCGGCCGCGGCATGTACGTGGGTGAGACCGTCTCGGAGGTATTGGCCGCGGTGATCATGAACGAGCCGGAGATCCCGCAGTCGGCCCCGCCTCAAGTGCGCGCGCTCCTGCGCCGCTGCCTGGAGAAGGATCCGCAGTTTCGCTTACAGGCCATCGGCGAGGCGCGGATCTCACTTGCACGGCCGTCCGAAGTGCCGGACACTCCCCATGCCGAAGCCGCAGCCAGCCATGGCGCACCTTGGTGGGCGCTGGGGGCGGCAGCCGTGATGATTCTGGCGCTGGCGTTCTTCCTGTGGCGCGTAACGCGCCCTGTGGACCAGCCAATGGAGCGCCTCAGTGTCGATCTCGGGCCGGAAGCCGTGGATGACTATTTCATCACGGCCGCTATTTCTCCGGATGGAACTCGCCTCGTCTTCCCGGTTCGTTCCGCAGGTAATCTGATGCTGGCCACGCGGCTCCTGGACCAGCCCAGATCCGCGATTCTTCCCGGCACGGCTAATGCGGGCCAACCGTTCTTCTCTCCCGACGGCCAGTGGATCGGATTCGCCGCCGACCAGAAGCTGAAGAAGATCTCCGTCGGGGGCGGCGCGGCCGTGCCTTTATGTGATGCGCCGAATATGCGCGGCGCGGCATGGAACACGGATGGAAATATCTACGCCGCGCTGGACCTGAAAGCTCTATCTCGCGTCTCTGCCGCCGGCGGGCCGCCGCAGCCCGTCGCCCGAGTCGGGGAATTGAGCGAGCACGCGCAACACTCCCACCGCTGGCCGCAGGTTTTGTCCGGCGGAGGGGCGCTGCTGGTCACGGCCGGTTCGAACGCCACGGTGGGCGGTTGGGACGACGCCAACATTGAAGTGTTTTCCTTCAAGACCGGGCAGTTCAAGATCGTACAGCGCGGTGGATACTTCGGCCGTTACCTGCCCAGCGGGCATCTGATCTACGTCCACCAGGGAACTCTGTTCGCCGTACCCTTCTCCCTCGCGCGACTGGAGACTCAGGGAATGCCGGTTCCCATCATCGACGATATCGCCGGCGCCAACACCAACGGCGCGGGGCAGCTCGATTTCTCCCGGGCGCCCTCCGGGCACGGCACGCTGATTTACCTGGGCGGCAAAAACATCGGGGAAGCGCCGCCCGCCGTCTGGCTGGATGCCGCGGGAGTCAAAAAGCCGCTCTGGGCCACACCCCCCGGCCCGTTGTTATCGCCACGCCTTTCGCCGGATGGCTCCAGGCTGGCCGTGTCGCTGAACCGCAATATTTCGGTCTACGATCCGCAAGGCGGATCCACGCTGCGCCTGAGCTTCGATTCGGCGACAGATGCCTATCCGGTTTGGACGCCCGACGGCAAGCACATCGTCTACAACAGCCGCGCGGGCACAGGCGGCCTCTGGTGGGTGCGTTCCGACGGCTCGGACCAGCCGCAATTGCTCTATGAGGCAAAGACCGGAACGGCGATTCCCGGCTCCTTCACTCCGGATGGCCGGCGCCTCGCCTTCCACCAACCCGGAGCTAACACTGGCCGTGATATCTGGACTCTGCCGCTCGATCTGACGGACCCCGACCATCCCAAGGCCGGCAAACCCGAACTGTTCCTGGCCACGCCGGGCGACGACGTCGAGCCGGCATTTTCGCCCGATGGACACTGGCTGGCCTACACCTCCACCGAGGCGGGAATCTACCAGGTCTACGTGCGGCCCTTTCCGCCAACTGCCGGAGCCGGTAAGTGGCAAGTCTCGGCTGGCGGCGGCCGGTTTCCCATTTGGTCCCGCGCTTCCAAAGAACTGTTCTACGCGTCGCGCTCCCCCGCCCGGATCATGGTGGTTTCCTATACCGCTACCGACGCCTTCTCGCCGGGCGCACCGCGCCAGTGGTCCGAAACGGCGATTCAGTTCACGGACCATTATCCACCTCTGGATTTGGCACCCGACGGCAAGCGCTTCGTCATCTTCCCCGCGCCGGAGTCCGCCAACGGCGGATCTACTAACGCCCACGTGAACTTCCTGCTGAATTTTTTCGACGAACTGAAGCGGCGGGTGCCATGAGCACGCCCCGGCACAGACGGGTATATCGTGCGCGCGGTGAACCTCGCCCATCGCGTCGACCACAATGATACCAATCCGGAATCAATCCTCATGAGCGCGTAGTCGTCGACTGTGAGAAGTGCCCGGACTAACGATATTGCGACATATCAGGGCTCGGCTTGTACGCTCGCCGAGTGATGGAGTCCTGTATTCGTGCGGATAGTCTTTTCGGCGAGTTATACTGATGCCGATGTGCCGGCTGGCTGCCATTGCACTAATCGGTTCGGTTGCATTCGCCCAAACCGTGGACGGCGTCCTGCTGGACAACGTGACCCGCGCCCCACTCCCAGGCGTTATCGTAACGCTTCTGGGACCATCTCGCTATAACGGCACTACCGACGAGCTTGGTGCGTTCCACATCGGATCAGTCCAGCCCGGAAAGTACGTCCTCGACATCGTGAAGGCTGGCTTTCTCGTCCCGCCCGCCAAGCGCGGTGCGATGCAGATCGATTCCGACCTCCACCTGATCGTTGCGATGGAACCGCTCGCCCGGTTCGGTGGCCGCCTCTTTTACGCCGACGGCCGCCCTGCCGCTGGCGCGCAACTGCTCCTCACAAGGCAGGTAGTGGCGCAGGGGCATTCGGCAGCGACCGACGCGTCAGGGCATTTCGAATTTGAGGACCTCGTCCCGGGCTCATACATTCTCCGCGGCACAGCGGCATCTCCGGTCATGCGTGCGCCTGAGGGGGAGGTTTGGGCGCCGACTTGGTTCCCGAACGCTCTCGATTCTGCCGCCGCTGAGCCAATCACCGTTGTGGGCGGCACCGTCGTGACCCGCGACTACCGGCTCCGTTCCGTTCCCTTGCGCCACATCCGCGGCATCGTTCGCGACGAGACCGGTGAGCCGTCAGCTGGTGTCACCGTAAGCGCGTTTGCGAATCAACAGAAGGTCCAGACGGATACAGACGGGTCCTTCGACCTCGTGGCTTACGATGGCACCTGGCAGATCTCCGCCTCCAAGAATGGCCCCGTCGAGCGCCGCGGCCACGTTTCTGTTTTCGTCGATCACCACGATGTCGAGAACGTCGAGATGCGACTGCGCGTTCCGTTCTCGGTTCAGATCCTTTCGGAGAGCGAGGGGTCCTCCGACCCTAAGCCGGCCCTCTCCATGCCCGTCGTCATGCTGGGCAGCGACGACGCGCCGATCTCCGGAGCACTTATGACTATCGGCAACAGGAAGATCGAGAAAGTCTACCCCGGACGCTATTACGTGCGTGCGATTCTGGGCGGGCAGGGCGGGCAGGGGTTATATGTGGACTCCGTGAAATACGGAGACTTGGATGTTAGCGACTGCCCAGTCGACATCTGGGACGGCGAGACACCAATCCGCGTCTCTTTGAGCCGTGGCGCCCCGACCGTTCGCGGTCTTGTTGAGAGCGGGGCACGCGCCCAAGTTGTCTTCATCCCGCACGAAGAGCCGATCCGTGCCAACCGCATCCAGAGCATGATCGCAGATAACCGTGGCAACTTCGAGCAGTCAAGCCTGCGGCCAGGCGACTACTACGTGCTTGCGTTCGACGGCAGGGCCCCGCTCCCGGTGTCCGACTCCTCAATCCTAAACTCATCTTCTACACCATGTCGGCGGAAGTTGTTCATTCCCGGCTGGTTGCAATTTTGAAAACGGCCTAGTGACACGCTTTCTCTCCGCCTGAGCCGAACTGGAAGGAAGTTCAGCACGGGCGGAGCGCCGGGGGTAGGACG
>JARLGM010000070.1 GCA_031292755.1 Candidatus Sulfopaludibacter sp. | reverse complement strand
CTTAGAATACGCTCGCCTCAAACAATTGTCCAGCTTATTGTTTCACTCCGCCTTAGTAGCGGCGCGGACGCCCTAATTCTTCCGTGGTGTAGTGCAGATCGCGATCCAGAATCATGTCCAGAGTAGTACCCTGCGGCAGCACCACTTCCGGACGCTTGGTGAGCAGCACCGAGGCCAGACCCGCGCCCGCGCCCGCCGCCGCCCCAACACCCAAGCCGGTAATGGGATGGCCCGCCGCCCCGCCGGCGATGCCTCCCACGGCCGTGCCGGCACCCGTGGTGGTAGCCACGGCGCGGGTGTCGCCGCGCGAATCCCGTTCGCCCGTGACTTTCCCTTCCGAATCCACCGTCCCCTGCGCGCGGGAATCCGCCGATGCCAGCCGGGAATGGAAGTCGCGCGTCACCCCGTTGGGCAGCACAATCGTGTCGAAACGAATGAACAGCTCGGCTTTCCCTTTCACCTTCCCCGCCGGCTTACTGAGTGTCAGAGTGCCGTTCACGAAGCTGCCCTGTGGAATCACAATCCGGTCGCTGACCGCAATCGGCATCGCCGTCCGCAGATAGATATGGTCGCCTTCATGCGAATGCCGCGTGTCCACCGTGTTGCGCAGCGCCAGCGGAATCCGCGTGCCCGCCGGGACCACCAGTTCGGCAGGTTCCGGTGAGGGCGGCGGAACAGCCAGCCTCGCCGGTTCCGCCCGCACAGGCTCCCGCCGCGGCGCCACCAGAGGTGGTTCCGGCGGGGCATCCACTCTCGTGGGCGCTTCCGCGGCCGGCGGTGCGGCTCCGGCTACCTTGTGAAACACCAGCTTGCCCTCCACCGTTCCGTTGCGCCGCACAATCTGCCGCACGATGGTGAGCGTAACGTGATCCTGCGACAGCCGCCACCGGTCCATCACCGTGTAATTCTGCGGACCCGATACCAGCGTGTTGATCAACAGCGCTGCGCCTTCCCACTTCGCCATGCTGTTGCGCGACTCGGCCCCGATCTTATACCGCGCCTCCGCTCCGGTCAGCGAGTAGAACCACTCCACCGCCTTCGGCCCGTCGGACGGCATGGAGACCAGGATCACCGCGTCCTGCTGCGTGACCGTGAATTCCCGCTCCGGCTGAGGACCAATGGCGCGTGTGTCGCTGGAATCGGGGTCGAGAATCCACCGGCCGCCGAAATTCCGATCGGCATCAATCGCAAAAACAGGGCCTGTGAGCGCCAGGCCCAGACAGGCCAGCGCCACCACACCAGTCGCTCCCGGCATTGCCCCTATTTTAACGCACCACCCACATCACCACCCCGTGCGAAGGCACTGTGGCGCTGACCTCCGGACCCTGAAAGGTGACGTCCGTATGCGCCCAGACGTCGCGCCCCCGGGACGGCGCGCTCATCCGCAAATCGGACCATTTCGCCGCAACCTTCGCCGCGTCGCCTCCGCGGTTGAAAAGGGCCACGGCCTTTCCGCCGCCCGCCAGGTCGCGCACCCAGATCTCCTGATCGCCCGCGCTCCACGCGCGATGCCCCTGCTTGCCTTCCTTGTCCTGATCCACCGCAATCGCTTCCCGGTTGAGCAGAATCGCCTTGATGGCCGGCGTCATCTCCCGCAGATCGTTGCCCGCCAGCAGGGGCGCCGCCAGCTGGGACCACAAACTCATGTGCGTCTGGTATTCGGTAACGGTCATACCGCCGTTGCCGATCTCCAGCATGTCCGGATCGTTCCAATGTCCGGGCCTCGCGTATTCCGCCAGCTCATTCTGCTTGAACCCGATGTTGGTCATCGAGGCCCACTGATCGCGGATGTCGCCCGTGGTGCGCCACAGGTTGCCGCCCACATCCGCGCCCCATTTCCAGACGTCGTTGTTGCCGTACTGGCACAGGCTGAACACAATCGGCCGCCCGGTGGCGCGCAGCGCATCGCCCATCTTCTGATACACCGCCTGCATCTCTTCGTTGGTATAAAGGTTGCGCGCGCCGCACCAGTCGTACTTCAGATAATCGATGCCCCACGCCGCCCACGTTTTGGCGTCCTGCGCTTCGTGACCCATGGTGCCTTCGTAACCGGCACAGGTGTTCGGCCCGGGAGAAGAGTAGATCCCCAGCTTCAGCCCCTTGCTGTGCACATAATCGGCCAGCGCCTTCATATCCGGAAATTTCTTGTTGGACTGGATATTGCCCTGCGCATCGCGCGCGCCCTCCCAGGTGTCGTCGATATTGATGTACAGGTATCCCGCGTCCTTCATGCCGTTGGAGGCCATGGCGTCGGCCATGCCCCGCACCCCCGCGTCGTCCACGCGGCCGCGAAACTTGTTCCAACTGTTCCAGCCCATGGGAGGGGTTTTGGCGAGTCCGTTGTCGGGAACCTTGTGCAGCGCCGGCAGCGGCAGCCGTTCAGGATATGCGCCTTCACCCGCCGGTGCGCGGTGCGCCAGCATGGTAGTCACCGCCGCATCCGGCCGGGGGCGCGCGCCGATCTGCAATTCCTCGCCCGTGAGTTTCCCCTGGTACGTCACTTTGCGATTGTCTTTGCTGATGGCCTGTAGCGTGAACCCCTCGGCATTGCCCGTACTCCCCTGGATGGTGTAATAGAACTGCGTCACGCGAATGTGTCCGGTGATGCGATCCCCCTCCTGTTTCAGATTGAAATAGGTGTTGCGGCTGGTGCCGTCGGCATTCGGCTGGGCCACTACCCAGTTGCCGGTCAGGTCGGCGGCGGAACAGGCCCCCGCCAGCAGAATGGAAATCCCACAGAGAGATCGCATGCTCATAACACCCAAGTGTACCGCTAACGCTGGCGCGGACTTTAGCGAGAGGATACACTGTACGCTGGATGGAGATCAGTCACACCGAAGTCGCGCCCGGTAAGGTGGCAATCACGCTGGCGGGCAAGCTCATGATCGGCGGCGATGGGAACCGCATCGTCGAATTGGTGCAGTCGCAGCTCGCCGAGGGCAAGCGCATCATCATCTTCGACCTCTCGGGCGTCACGGTAATCGACAGCACCGGAGTGGGCCACTTCATTTCCAGTTTCAACAAAATCATGGCCGCGGGCGGCGAGATGCGCATGGCCGCCGCTACCGGCCACGTGTTCCAAACCTTCCACGTCAGCCTGCTGGATCAGGTCTTCCGCTTCTTCCCCTCCGTGGAAGACGCGGCCAAAGAATAGGTCCTCAATCCAATGCTGTTCACTTAGGGCCGACGGACATGTCCGTGGGCTGGAGATGGCCAGATGTGGCGGTGAGCCGCTTCAGGACAATTTCCGAGTGGCCGGCATAACCGGACACGATCGCCCATTGGGTAAACCATCGACGACACGGGGCCGACCGCTACTGCTTCGTGAGCACCGCGGCCAAGTACCGGAGTTCGGACTCCACTTCCGCTGGATCGGCGACCGTATCCGCGATTTCCTGGCGAAAGAGGTCGCGATACCTCTTGCGAAGCCTGTGAACGGCCACCTTGAGCGCTCCTTCTGAAGTGTTCATTTCGCTGGCCAGTGCGGTATACGGCGTGTCGGACTTTTCCAGCAGCAACACCTTCAATCGTTCAAAATGCTCGGGGCGGCCATGCTGGACGAACTCGTTCCGCAATCTCTCAACGACCCGGTCGAGCACCGAAAGCGCCCAGCGCCGTTCGAAGATCCTTTCCGGAGTCTCATCGTGCGCAGGCTCGCGCTGGTAGCGCTCTTCGCCGGACGAGAACTCAAGCGACACAAGCACCCCGCCGCCCCGCTTGAGCGCGCGCTGGCGGTCTTCTTCGTCGGCCACGAAGAATTTCAAGGAAGTCAAAACAAAGGACCGGAACCGGCCCTTTTCCGGGTCAGCGCGATCGAGATATCGTCCTTCGAGCACCCGGATGAAGAACTCCTGCGTGAGATCCTGGGCCTGATCGGCCGGATAGCCGCGCCGGCGCAGATAGGCATAGAGCGGATACCAGTAGTTCTCGCACAAAGAAACCAGGGCGGAGCGGGCCTCTGTCCGATGTGGATCGCTGGCAGCGACCACCAGGGTCCACCGGGTGGTCGGGAATTGGGATGTTCCCGACAGCGTGTGCATGGTGTGGCCGTTCGTCATGTCATCCTCGCGAGCGTTCCGCTACACAGGATAAGGAATCCGCAGCGAAAAGTTACACCGCCCTCTATGGTTGTCTGGCGGATTCAGCCTTAGCTTCCTGGACGAGAGGAATATCGGAGTCGGCATCCTTCCAGAGAGTGAAGAGGTCCTTGTAGGCGGCGGCGGATTTCACGCGATCTCCAGAAGCCCACAACGCTCTGGCAAGTTGCAGGCGCGCTATGGGTCCGATGGGGTCGTCCAACGTGATTCCCGGATGGTCGAGAATTTTCTGAAATTCAGCCGCCGCCTCGCGGTGGCGCCCCATCCGGGAGTAAGCGAGGCCACGCACATAGACCGGATAGAGAGCTCCGAAGAAGGAACCGGAGTAGAACGCTGTACCCGGAACAGCGAGTTCGTACGCGGCGGCGGCTTCAGTCATTTTCAGCGCTTTCGCCGGATCGCCCTGGTTGAGAGCATCGAGCGCTCGCAGCGCAGGCAGATAGCTGAATTGGACGGATGTGTCCTCCGGATAGAGCTTCTCAAGGTCCACTTCTATCTTGTGAGCCGGCGCGGACTCATGCACAAGCGCCAGCGCGAAGGCAGGTCCGTAGTCGGCGTCCCGGCTTCGGTAAAGCGACAACGCCTGTCCCGCGCTTTTTTGGGCCTCCGCGCGGATCCCGTATAGCGAATACCACGCGGCGCGAGCGCCTTCAAAGAGGGCGGGCCGCTCGCGCAAACCTGACTGGCGGGATAAGCTCACGGCGCGATCCGACAGCCGGGCGGCGTCTTTCAGGCGTCCTTGATACGCAAAGGTCAGAGCTTCCTGGTGCTCAAACAATCCCTGGGCTTCCAGTTTTGCCTGACGTTGGGCCATTTCCCTTTCCATTGCCGCCTGGTCGCCCCTCAGAAAAGCGATAAAGTATCGACATATCGAGAACTGAATGACCTCGATCTTACGTTCCGATGCTTTACGAAGTACTGCCTCGGCTTCTGACAGCCGGTTCAGGTAGATGTAGGCGAAAGTCACATTCTGGTAGCCGATGGAGTAATCCGGATCCAGGCCGATCGCCTTTTGACCCTCTTCGGCGGCTTTCTCGTAATGGCCCGACCCCTGCGTCGTGAAGGCCGCCAAAAATCCGTGAGGCATCATTTCCCCGGGGTACTTTTGTACCCAAGATTCTAATGTCTGTCGCGCCACTTCCAGGTTTCTGGTTACCTGCCGGTGGTAGTTGAACGTGATTTCAAAGTTCTCCCGGTCGCTAACCCGATTCCGCAGTTCATAGGCCTTGGCTATGTTCCGGGCTCCCAGTTCGGACTCCCCGAGCGCGGCATATTCCCGGCCCAAGTCGGCATAAGCCGTCGCAAATCGTGGGTCGATCTCGATGGCCCGCTTCAGGAGTGGGATGGTTTCCACTGGCTGCGTCCCCTTAGTTTGCAGCGCCTTCATGGCAGCGCTGTAGGATCTCCAGGCCTCCAGCGAGGGTGTCGTAGCCTCGTCCGGCAGACTAGGCTCCTTTGGAACGGACGGCAGCGATCCGGCGGCGCGGGTGCGGAAGCGGTTTGCCATTTGGCCAAGCGCATTAAAGACCTCCTCCTTTTTCGCCACGGGCGCTTGCTCTTCGTCCAGAACATCTCCTGTTCGGCAATTCCTTGCGCGCAAGCTCAACACATACTCGTTGCCGAGGCCTGTAATCGAGCCCTCTACCACTGCTGTACTTCCGGTGCGCTCGCAGATTTCGGACGCAATATCCGGTGTGAACTTCGTATCCGGAGCCCGGACCATCAGGCGGAGCGTCTGGCTCACGCGCGTATCGGAAAGCAGGCTGAAGTAGGGCGACTTCCCAAGCTCCACCGCCAGGACCTGGCGAATCCCGTTGAACGCTGCATCGCCGGTGGTATTCGCGAAATCGCCGAGAACAATCGTGTCTTTTTCCGCCAGCTTGGGCCTGGGCGGTGAATCGTGGCGCACGAACGACCAGACCGTCACTCCGCCCAAAGCCAGGGCCACAAGCCCGGCCGCTGTGCCGAGAACCGCGGTCCTGTGCCTGCGAACAAACTTGCGCGTTCGATAGATCTGGCTTGGAGGCGATGCCAAAACCGGCAGGTGCTCCAGATGTCTCTGGATATCGGCCGCCAACTCAGCCACCGAAGAGTATCGCCGTTCCCGACCTTTTTCCAAAGCCTTCGCCGTGATCCAGTTCAGGTCGCCATCCACTTGCCGTCGCAGGGATGTCGCGTCGGTCTGCCGATGCGCGGCGATCTCGTCCGCCGCAGCCGCATCCAGCATGGCCAGTTTTCGCGAGAGGGCGGGAGCGTCCTCTTCCCGGATAATCCGGAGCATCTCGCTTATACCTACCTGGCGCATTCTGGCTGCGTCGAATGGGACAGTGCCGATCAGCAATTCGTACAAGAGCACCCCGAGCGAATACACGTCCGAGGTCTCATCCACATCTCCGGTCATTACCTCGGCCTGCTCAGGGCTTGCGTATTCCGGTGTGCCGACCATCTGCCCGAACTGCGTGAGCAGAGTGTTCTCGACGGCCCACTGGTCGGTAGCTTTTGCGATGCCGAAATCGATCACTTTGGGAACCGGCGTGCCCTCGCCTTCCAGCACCAGCACATTCGAAGGCTTGAGGTCGCGGTGGATCACACCCTTCTGGTGCGCATGGTGAACGGCGCTGCACACCGCGAGAAAAAGTTCCAATCGTTTGCCGACGGTCATCCGCTTTTGATCGCAATACTGCGTGATGGGTACGCCCTCGATGTACTCCATGACAAAGTACGGCCGGCCCTTGCGTGTGGCGCCGGCATCGAAGATCCGGGCGATATTCGGGTGGTCCATGATCGCCAACGCCTGGCGCTCGTTGACGAAGCGGGCGAGCACCTGGCTCGTGTCCATTCCCAGTTTGATGACTTTGAGCGCTACGAAGCGGCGAATCGGTTCAAGCTGTTCGGCCAGGTAGACGGTGCCCATACCCCCCTCGCCGAGAGGCCGAAGGATCCGATACCGGCCGAAATCGTCCTCACCGGCTGCCCCTGACGCCGTATCGATGGTTTGAGTTCTGGACTCCTCTGCGCTTAGAGAAGTATCGAAGGCGCCCTGGATCAGACACTGCGGGCACAGTCCCGCGGGGCCATCGGATTCCAATTCCGCTCCGCACTGAGGGCAGTTTGGTATCTGCATCAGAGTCGCAGCCGCTATTCTACGCCTTCCGTCCCAGGCGCTGTAACCTTCAGGCCCGCGTTTCCTTATCCGTGGTGAGCCGGATTGGACCGGCCAGCAGATCACACAGAAAGGAGATTTTTGTATGAAAAGCGTTTTAAGCGTTTTGTTTCGTTGCCGGCTCGCCGGCGTTCTTTTGGCCTCCGCCTTGCTCGCTCAGACCGCTGCCGCGCAGGGACAGAAGGCACAGAAGATCCACTATACGGTCACGGACCTCGGTCCCGCGAACGGCTCGACGCCGGGCCAGCCGTTCGTGATCAAGAACAATGGTCTGATGAGTGGCGCGGCATCCGTTTCAGGGGCGTGGCATGCGACGCTCTCGTTCTTGGGGACGCAGATAGACCTCGCAAAGACGGGCGGCCTGGGAGGACCGAACAGCTCGGCGTTTGGTGTGAATGAAAGGGGACAGGCCGTCGGGGAAGCGGAAACCAAGGATGCGGGCCCGAACTACGAGGACTTCTGTGGCTTCGGTTCACAGCGGGACTGTCAGGCTTTCATTTGGCAAAACGGAGTGATGTCGGCGCTACCGCTGCTGAAGGACGCGACGGGTGTCGCCGGGCGCGATGCGGTCGCGAAGGGGATTAACCTTTTGGGCCAGGTTGCCGGCGTGGCCGAGAACACGACTTTCGACTCGACTTGCCCTCTTTACGATCCAAGTCCCACAGCCCTCCAATTTCAGTCGTACCAGTTCAAACCGGTGATCTGGAAAAATGGCGAAATCCAACAACTCCCCACGTCCGGCAACGACTCGAACGGTAAAGCGTTCAATGATCCGGATGGGGTCGCTTTCAGTATTAATGACCGCGGCCAGGCGGTGGGTGCAACGGGCACGTGCACAGGTTACACGCCGTTCCTCACCTATCTCAACGCCGTCCACGCCACCCTATGGCAAAACGGTTCCGCGATTGACCTCGGTAACCTGGGCGGGATCGGACCAACGGGCATCGGAAACTTCGCGTATGATGTCAACAGATTGGGTCACGTTGTCGGCACATCGGGTACCAGCAACGGATCGTTTCACGCCTTTTTCTGGAGCCCCGAAGCGCTGATCCAGGACCTTGGAACGGTGCAGGGCGACGTCGCTAGCGCGAGTATCGCGATCAACGACATTGGCGATATTGGTGGCGTCTCGTTCCCGGCGGATCCTACGGCCTCGCCGCGCGCATTCATTCGGCCGGATGGCGGAACGATGGAGGACTTGAATTCTTTGATCCCGGCGGATTCGGCGTTGTATCTGTTCAGCGTCTGTTCCATCAACTCTCGTGGGGAGATCATCGGACTCGCCCTCGACGCACAAGGTAACTTCCATGGATATTTGGCAACTCCGAACAACGGGGCGCCAGGTTCCTCGCCTGAGTTCTCCACCGTGTCGCGCTCGGCGCGATTTGACTACGCGTGGAGCCTCGTTCGCGATCACCTTGGTCCGTTCGGTACTGGGCTGCTGAGGCGGCGCTAGATTAGATCATCGGTTACGCCGTTGTAAACGACTCATCGCCAGGGCGGGATTTCTCCGGCACACTTCCCGCCCCCGGCGTTAGTTTGTCACGGGATTCTGCGCCTTTCTCTTTACTGCGGCGCTCCTACACCGCGTCGCTCACACTCGCCAGATTGAAATCCGCCACCACAATCGCCGGCACAATCGACGACCCGGTCTCCGACCCCTGAGCGCGCCCCGGACGTCCCAGCATTTTCGTGTTCTGCAACACCCGCACCGGGCTCTCGTTCCAGCGGAAGTTGTTGACCGCGTCGGTCACCTGCCCCTTCTCCACTAGGAACACGCCATCGCGCGTCAGCCCCGTCAATTGCAGCGTCTGCGGCTGCAAGGACCGGATGTAATACAGTCGCGTAATCAGCAATCCGCGATCCACCGAAGCGATCAGTTCTTCAACCGTGTGCGCCTGTCCGTCCAGCACCACATTGCCCGGAGCCGGGGTCGGTTCCTTGCCCGCCTTCAACGCCCAATAGCGGTCGTAGTACAGATTCTTCACCACTCCTTTCTCAATCCAGGAAATGCGCTGGTTAGGCATCAGCGAAGGGCCCCACGGCGTAGTGGCCAGCTTGGTATCCAGCGGATCGCTGCGCAGCGTGATGTAGTCCGGGAACATCTTTTCACCTACATGCGTCCCGCCTCCCTTCTTGCTCAGGAAGGTCTGCCCCTGTTCCGCCCCGCGGGCGCCGAAGTCGCCCGCCAGGAATCCCACCAGGTCGCTCACCCCGGCCGCTTCCAGAATCACCGTGTACTTCCCCGGCTCCAGGCTCCTCTTCCTGCCTGCGCCGCGCGCGGCCTTCTCGGCGGAAATGCGCGCCACCGCTTCGCCATTCACATCCTTCAACGTGACCGAGGTTTGCGACGCCCACCCGGAGCTCTTCCCGCCGTCCGTCCGCATGGTGTTCGTCAGGCTGCAATCGGTGTACGTGTGGTGCCCGAACAGTCCCGCCTTATTGCCCACCGCCACCGCATTCGCCGACCGTTGAATGAAGCCCGCCGCCGTCAGCTTCCCCGATTTCGCGCCTTCAATCACCGCCTTCACGTGCGGAATCATGGCGTCCCCGCGAGCCGCCGCCGTGTAATTGTCGTAATTGCTCAGCGTGAGATACTTCTGCGGACCCAGAGCCGGCATGTCTTCCGGGTTGGGTCTCGAAATACGCGCCAGGTCTTCGGCCTGCTGCACGCCGCGCTTCAATGCGTCCTCGCTGAATTCGGTGACCACCGCGTTGCCCTGGCGCTTGTCTTCGGTCACGCTGCCGATCGAAATCTGCTGCGTGATGCGATAGCCCGAGGTCGTAATCCCGTTGTTGGCGTAACGGATGAACGCGTCCTCCGTCCAGGATACGTCCACCTGGCACTGCGGCAGTTTGGAGTAGCCAATCGCCTGGTCGATTAGATTTTTTGCGTCTTTCTGGCTAAGCATGGCAATCCTCCTTAATCGGTCAGCAACACATTTACCTGCCGGAACCGAGCCGGCGAGCATCCATGGCTCACCGCGTTGATCTGCTCCGGCTCGCCCTTGCCATCGTTGAAACTGCCGAACTGCTGCCAGTACGCCGGCCCCGCAATCCCATCGCAACTGTTCCAGAATTCACTGGTCTTCGCCTGGTAGGCTACGCGGGAAATCATTCCGGCCTTCTTGCCGCCCTTGATCTGCCAGAACGCGTCGCCGCCGAACTGGAAATTGTAGCGCTGCTGGTCGATCGAAAAGCTGCCGTCCCCTTCGATCAGAATCCCGTCGTCCACACCCGCAATCAGCGAATCCGGAGTCACCTCGCGCGGACCCGCCTCCAGCCACACATTCGGCATCCTCTGGAACGGCACGCTGCTCCACGAATCGGCGTAGCAGCAGCCCCGCGATTCCGTCTCGCCCACCAGGTGCGCCTGATCGCGAATGGTCTGGTAGTGCTTGAAAATGCCCTTTTCCACGATCGGGAATTTCGTCGTCAGGACGCCGTCGTCGTCATACTTCACGCTCGCCAGGCCCCCCGCAATCGTGCGGTCTCCATACACTGTGATCAGTTCGCTGCCCACCTTGTACTTGCCCATTTTCTCCGTCGTCATGAAACTGGTGCCGGCGAAATTGGCCTCGTAACCCAAGGCGCGATCCAACTCCGTGGAATGCCCCAGCGATTCGTGAATCGTCAGCCACAAATGGCTCGGCAGCAGCACCAGGTCCTTCTTTCCCGGGGTCACCGGAGGCGCGGCGAGGTGCTCCAGCGCCTCCTCCCGAATCCGCGGTGCGTTCTCCCCCAGGTTCGCCTTGGTGATTGCCTCCCACCCCGCCGTCACCGGTGGAGTCTGGTAGCTGCGGCTGCGCGAAATGCCCTTCTGCATGTCCACCGCGTTTGCCATCAGCAGCGGGTACACCTGCACGATGTATTGCTGGATGGAAGAGCCCTCGCTCGTCGCCAGGTACTTATCCTCCGCGCGGAACCCCAGGAATCCTAGCGCCATCATGATCTTGGGATCCTTCTTCATGCTCACCGTGGCGCCGTGGATCAGTTCCAGCTTCTCTTCCACCGGCACGCCGAAGGGATCTTTCTGATAGGCGGACGTCCACCGGTCCACGTATTTCTTCGTGGGCGCCAGTTGCACCGGGCTGGCTTGCACAGCCGCATTGGCTTTCGCCACCACCACCGCCTCACGCGTGATGCGGGCGATCTCTTCCGCCGTCACCAGCGGCGATGCCGCAAAGCCCCACTGCCCGGCCGCAATCACGCGTACGCCGAACCCGAAGCTCGCCTGATCGGTCACAAACGGAACTTCATCCGTCTTCGTCCCGCCCCGCTCCGGCGAAAGCCGGTACCCCGAAAACTGGTTCCGATACCGGTTGATCCGGATGTCGGCATACGTAGCTCCGGCCTTCTTCGCCTCGGCCAAAGCTACCCCGCCCAGCCTCTCCAAATCCGGATTCGGCTTCTTGGGCGCATCCGCCGGCTCCCCAAACAATCGCTCCGCCGCCACCAAAGCACCCGCCGACGCTCCCAAGAACCCCCGCCTGCTGCAATTCTGCTGAAACGTCATAAAACCCACCTCCCCTATATTCTCCGCGTCTTCCCTCCGCGGCCCCGCGATGAAAATCCCCGCACCTTGACTACACCCGAACCACCCGATCCATTTCCAGAAACTCCCGAATGTGCGGATGCTCCGACTTCTCCAAATCCCCCAAAGGTCCGAAGAAAATCACCCCGCCCTCGTACAGGAACACCACCCGGTCGGCCACTTTGTACATCAAATCCAGGTCGTGCGTCACCACCACGCTGGTAAGCTTCAACTGCCGCTTCAGCCGCAACATCAGGTCTCCCAAATGGTCGCTCATGATCGGATCCACCATCGTGGTCGGCTCGTCGTACAGCACGCACTGCGGCTGCGCCGCCAGAGCCCGCGCGATGGCTACCGCCCGCTTATAACCCGTGGAGAGATCCGAGGGGTAGGCGTTTGCCCACTCCGCAATGTCCACCACCTCCAGCAGCCCGTTCACCACGTCGGCCTTGTTCTTCGCGTCGTAATCCTCCCGCAGTTCCAGCGAAAACAGCACATTCTCCGCCACCGTCAGCGAATCGAACAGCGCCCCCGACTGGAACACCATGGTCACTTTCCTCCGAACCCGGCGCATCTCCGGTTCCGAGAAATCCGTCACGTCTTCGTGGCCTACGATGATCCGCCCGCTGTCCGGTTTCAGAAACCCCATGATGTGCGACAGCGTCACCGACTTCCCCACGCCGCTGCGCCCGATGATCGCCACCGTCTCCCCCGGATTGACGTTGAAGTTCGAATCGACCAAAACCGGGTGATCGAACGTCTTATAGACGTGCCGGAATTCAATATAGTGAGGGTACGGATCATCCTGCGGCATAGCCAGCCCAATCCTCGGGGGTATTCAGATTCTGAAAATAAGTCACTTCGTTAACCGGATAGGCCTCCACGCGGAGGCCCGGGAAGGCTGCCGTCACCTTGCGGATGCCCGCCTCGAAGGCCCGTTCGAGCGTCGCCAGAGCATCCCCATGGTACACCGCGCAGAGCGGCTCCCGCATCCCGTCTTCGGTCTCCGGAAGCAGTATATCCAGGGACTTACGCTCGGCTGCCTGAAGCAGATCATTAAGGAAGCCGGCCGCCAGGCCCGGCATATCGCAAGCCACCACCAGGTTCCACTCCGCCGCCGTTTGATGCAGTGCCGTCAAAATTCCCCCCAGCGGACCTTCCCCGGGGTAGCGGTCCGCGATCACCGGATAGCCCAGTGCCGCATACCGCGCCGGGTCGCCCACGAACGCCACATTCCCGGCTGCGGCTTTCACCGCCGCGGCGACGCGAGAACCCAGAATCCCGCCGGAAACGGGCAGGTATGCTTTATCGCGCCCCATGCGCGAACTCCGTCCGCCCACCAGCACGAAACCCGCTCGCTTCACAGAGAAATGATACCATCAGAGCTTACGGGGAATTCCCGTAGGACTCGCAAAATGAACGACTTTGGCCTATAATGAAGACCAAAAACATTTTTGCAAAATTTTGTTTTACACTCAGTATGAGCGTTGTTATGGCAGCGAGTTCCTGGGCCGCTAGTCCGGATGTGGCGCCCGCGCGGATGACCAGCGTCGTCCGCTCGGACTCGCGTACCGGAAGGCTGGTGCGCAGCGTCGTAGTCAGCAACCGCGCCGTGAACCAGTCCGCCGAGCAGGCAACGCCCATCCCCTCCGGCCTCAACGAACTGGTGGAAAGCATCGCTGCCCGGCACGACCTTTCCCCCCAGTTAATTCATGCCGTCATCAAAACGGAAAGCAATTATAATCCGCACGCCATTTCCCCCAAGGGCGCCCTCGGATTGATGCAACTGATGCCCTCTACCGCCCGTCGATTCAGTGTGTCCCACGTGTTCGATCCCGTGGAGAATATCGAGGGCGGCGCCCGCTACCTGAAATACCTGCTGGAATTGTACGATGGCGATTGCCCGCTGGCCCTCGCCGCCTATAATGCGGGCGAAGCAGCCGTGGCGAAATATAATGGCATCCCGCCATTCCCGGAAACGCAGAACTACGTCGTCCAGGTGAAGAATAACCTGGAGAAGCTGGCTGCCGCGGCGCAGGCGCTACAGGCGCCTCCCTCCGCGGTCCAACCGCCGCCCCCGCCGTCCGGACCCACTCACGTTCAGGAAGTGGTGGATGCCGACGGCACGGTGCGCTACGTGTCGCGATGATTTTATGAAGCTGCTTGCCGCGCTGATGGTTACGGTCCCTTTGCTGGTCGCCCAAACCGACCGCGCGCAGCCTCGCACCGTCAGCGCTGTCCGCCACTGGAACCTCAGCGACGCGACCCGGGTGGCCATTGAAGTCTCCGGCGACTTCCAGTATCACAGCGACCGCCTCCACGACCCCGAGCGCATCTATTTCGATATCGTCGACAGTCACCCGCTCATCGGCAAAAAGCCCTTCTACATCGAATCCATCGACGACAAACTGCTGCATCGCATCCGCGTGGCCGAAACCGTTCCCGGCGTCACCCGCGTGGTTCTGGAGTTGGGCGACTCCGTGCAAGTCAGCACCTCGCAGCTCACCACTCCCAACCGGCTCATGATTGAACTGCGAGCCATGGGCGCCGCCCCGGCAGTTCCCACCGCACCGCCGCTGGTAACTCCCTTGGCAACTCCGGCGGCAGAGCCCAAATCACCCTTCACTCCCAAGCCCTTGCCGGCCCCGCCACCCACGGCGGTTCCGTCAACTCCGCCACTCAAGGCCCCCGCCGCGATCAAGGTCGATGTCGGCGAAACGGTCACCGCCGAACCGTCCAAATCGGAATTGGGTGCCGTCGCCGAGGCTCCGGCGCCGCCGGCCCCCACCCCAACGGCAGTCACGCCTGTAGCCGAGCCGCCATCCAAGCCCGTCAACCCTGCCACCGCGGCGCTGGAGGGGGGCAAAGCGGCCCGTCACACCAGCAGCGGCGATACTTCCCTGGTTCGCGCCCTCGGTCTAAAAATTAACCGCGTGGTGATCGATCCCGGTCACGGCGGCCACGATGAAGGCACCCACGGCCCGCATGGCCTGGTGGAAAAGGAGCTCGTTCTCGATGTCGCCCTTCGCCTCGGCAAACTGGTGGAAGACCATCTGGGCGCCGAAGTTGTCTACACGCGCAAGGACGATACCTTCATTCCGCTGGAAGGCCGCACCACCCTGGCCAACGAAAAGAAAGCCGACCTGTTCATCTCCATCCACGCCAATTCCTCGCCTGTGCCGCGCATCACCGGCGTCGAGACTTATTATCTGAATTTCCCCAGCAGCAAGGATGCCGCCGACGTCGCCTCGCGAGAAAACGCAACCTCCGACAAATCCATCTTCGAGTTGCGCGACCTTGTCCAGAAGATCACCCTGCACGATAAATCCGAAGAGTCCAAGGAATTCGCCGGCCGCGTGCAGGCGTCACTGTTTGCTTTTTCTACGAAGAATTTTCCCGCGGAAAAAAACCGCGGCGTCAAGAAGGCACCCTTCGTCGTGCTCATTGGTGCCAACATGCCTTCCATCCTGGCCGAGATCGGCTTCCTCACCAGTACCCGCGAAGAGTCATTGTTAAAGAAGCCGGATTACCGCCAGAAACTGGCCGAAGCTCTCTTTCGCGGCATCTCGAAATACGCCGACAGCCTCAGTCACTTCCAGGTGGCCCAGACCGGCGCTCCCGCGCAGTGATGCGGATCCTGGTCTTCCGTCACGTCCCCTTCGAAGATATCGGCCTCATTGCTTCCGCCCTGGAGTCCTACTCCGTCCAGATCGATTATGCCGATCTCTATCGGAGCCTCTCTCCGTGCCCCGACCCCGCCTCCTACTGCGCCCTCATCTTCATGGGCGGTCCCATGTCGGTCAATGACGATCTGCCCTACATCCGGCGCGAACTTGAAATCGTCGCGCAAGCCGCCGCCCGCCGCCAGCCGGTCCTCGGTATCTGCCTCGGAGCGCAACTCATTGCCAAAGCCATGGGCGCGCGCGTCTATCCCAATGCCGCAAAAGAGATCGGCTGGTACCCGGTCCACTTCACGCAGGCCGCCGCGCAGGACCCTCTACTGAGCGGCGTCGACACTCCGCAGGAAGTGTTCCACTGGCACGGCGAGACGTTCGACCTTCCCGCCGGCGCCGTTCATCTGGCTTCCTCCGCGCTCTGCCGCAATCAGGCGTTCCATATCGGAAGAGTCCTGTATGGATTTCAGTTTCATCTGGAAGTATCTCCCGAAATGATCGCGGATTGGTGTACGCAAGACGAAAACTGCGGCGATGTGAGGGAATTGCCATCACCGCTCGACCCACAAAAGAACCAGGAGAATCTTCGTCGCCTTTCCCAACACGTCTTCTCCCGGTGGGCCCGGCGGTTGCTGCCCCTGGAAAGCCACGCGTAAGCAGAGCGGCCTATTGTTGCTTCCCCCTATTTCAGTTTCCCCCCTCTCTCATTTGGGGGGATTGTGCCGCGGAACACACTGATCCAAACTAGGACTAGCTTGCCAACGTGTGCAGGCCGCGCGGCCGGACGCGACTGCGTTTCGAAATGCTCTCACCACTGGATTCGGGTTTGGTAGTCATCGTCGAAGACTCCTTCATTCGCGCTTTCATGCGCACGGTTCTCACCCGCGCGGGCCATCGCACCGCGGAGGTGGACGTGCGCGAAGGCATGAATCTCCTCAGCTCCGGCGAGCACATCAAAGCCTTGATCACCAACACCCCCGCGGCGTTCCGCTCCATTGCCGCGTCCATCCCCCTCGTCTACACCACCTCCTGCCCCGACCCGGAAGCCACCCAGGGCTTCCAGCATTGCCGCGTCCTGCAGAAACCCTTCCATGCAGGGCAACTCCTCGATGCCCTCAAGGAAGTGAGCGTCCCCGTTTTACCATAGGTCCATGGGTTTCTACCTGTGGTTTGACGAAGAATTGGCCTGGGCCCAGGGCACCTACGAATACCGCCCCATGGGAACCGCCGTCATCGCCGCCACCGACCTGTTCCGCCGCCGCGATTTCGACCCCCGCCGCAAAGTGCAGGCGCCGCGCACCGCCGAATTCGCCGGCCAGTTTGCCAGCCTGGGCCATCTCAACGCCACCCTCAAGTCCCGCCGGCGGCGCCATCCCGCGGCGGCAAATACGCCATGATCCTCGCCGATCTGATGGGGCTCGGTCGCATTCATTCTGCTGATCGTGTGCGCCAACGTGGCCAACCTGTTCCTATCGCACGCGGTCTCCCGCGAAAGTGGACGTGGTGGGGGATGGCATTCGGCATCAGGAAAGCAAGCGCCGATGTAGCCGCGGACGTGAGGGCGATGCCGGCGATTCCCCCACAGGCGCCCAGGCCTCGCCGCCGCCTTCCTGGCAGCATGGCTCCCGGCGCCCCGCGCCACCCGCGCCGATCCCATGGCTGCGCTCCGGGTAGCATAATGGAAAGTTGACTCCGCTCCTAGACTTTCACAACGTCACCGTGCAGCGCGGGGATCGCACCGTCCTCGACGGCGTTACCCTCTCCATTGCACAAGGCGAGCACGCCGCCATCCTCGGTCCCAACGGCTCCGGCAAATCCACCTTCATCAAGCTGCTCACCCGCGAGCTTTACCCGCGCCTCAAGCCGGAACCCTGGAGCCTGCGCATTATGGGCCGCGAGCGCTGGCACTTGTTCGATCTGCGCAACCACCTCGGCATCGTCTCCAACGACTGGATGCAGATGTGCACGCGCGATTACTCCGCCCACGAAATCGTCCTCTCCGGCTTCTTCGGCAGCGTCGGCATCTGGCCCAACCACGAAGTCACCGCGGCCATGGAAGAGAAGGCCGGCGCGTTGATGGAATTGCTGGAAGTCACCCACCTGGCCGGGCGCAACACCAACGAGCTATCCAGCGGCGAAGCGCGCCGCATCCTCATCGCCCGCGCCCTGGTCCACGATCCCCAGGCCCTGGTGCTCGACGAACCCACCAGCAGCCTCGACCTCCACGCCACCTACGAGCTCCGCGAGATTCTCCGCAAACTGGCCGGCAACGGCATTAGCATCCTCATGGTGACCCATCACCTGCCCGACATCATTCCGGAAATGGATCGCGTCATCCTCATCCGCGCCGGCCGCGTTTATGGCGACGGCCCCAAACGGGAACTCCTCCAACCCGCCACCCTCACCGGCCTCTTCGGCTTCCCCGTGGAGGTCCTGGAGCGCGCCGGCTATTACCACGTGCTGTAGCGCGGACCCCTATGCCAGTAAGTGCCCGTACTCCTCCGGATCCAGCCCGAACTTCTCCATCATTCGCGGCAGATCCGCCCGCAGCGTCTCCGGTGTAGACCGCACCCACGCCGCAATCACCGTCTCCACGCCCACGCGATTCTTGCCATCTTCCTCCGCCATCGCTTCCGCCAGCCCGCGCAATTGCGATTCGGTCGCTTCCCGCACCGGCCGCGGCGTCTCCGCCAGAACCGCATTCAGGAAGTCTTCGGCAGCGTCGTTCCAGTTCATTCCCTCTCCTCTTCAGCAACAGCGAACCCCACGGATCCACTCTGCTGTCATCTTGGCTGAAGTGAATCCTGCCGTGCAACTACCAGCACCGTAGGAGGAGCGCCCGCATCTCGAAGTACCATGGGAGTTGGACTGCGGTACTGAAATCCTTCTATTTGACCCGCGGCGTAAACCGCAGGATTGGACCGACCTGATTCGCCCCACCGAGTGCGCTGTTTTCTTGAAAGACCGGACGGCTTCTAACTCCCTGGCGTCAGATGGGCGGTGGCCTTTCCCTGATCGCGCTGCCGATGTGTTGTGCCAACCCCAGGTACAGCAACCGGCGGTGTTGCCGTGAGGATATTCCGAGATATTGTACGTCAGGAATATCGGAACCATCCCGGTCGGGATGGTAGCCATTTGCTTGTCCACAAACCCGTCCAGAACCTTCTGATCGACCAAATAGGAGTGGGGCGCAAATCCCGCCGACCAGCTCCCGGAAGGAACATCCAGGGTAACCGGCGGGAAGGGGAATGGCGTCATCATGACAAGCCAATCCTTGAAGTTGACCCCGGGATATTTCCAGAACGATGCCTCCTCCACAGCCTGGCCCCACTGCATGTTGCCGAGACTCGTGGACCCCAACTTGAAGTTATAACCCTGAAAAATGGGCGAGTCCAGTACGGCGCTCCAAGCGGAGAGATCTGCGCCCTTAGTCGGGTTGACATACAAGGGCTTGGTGGGGTCGGAAGTTCCCACCGCCACGCCGTTTGCGTTTAGAAAGCGAAGGATCACGGGAACCACCGGTGTGTTGATTAGGGAAGTCCCGGGCTGCACCGGGTCACTTCCCACAAAGCAAAGGAAACCCTTATCGGTAAGGATGTTCCAGGTGGGGATGTAGGATATGTTTGATGGACAAGTCGGAGCCGGCGGGATGACAAAATCGCCCGCCATGGCCGCACCGCAGAACGCAGCGAGCATGGCAACCAAAAGGATTCCCCGGCGGACCCGATAGCCCGGTAGCGAACTCCGTCTAATTCTAATCGGGTTTGGAAAGTGCGCGCCAAGCGCCTCATCGGCGCCGGCGGTGAATTGGACCTTCTCGGTTACTTGATGTTGTGTCATTATCATGGAAGTTTCTCCTTTTCTTGGCCTTCGCGTTCTGTCGTTGGCGGCCACTGCAATGCTTCCAGGCAGATGAGCGTTAGACCCGTCGCGAGCTTGGGAAATATGCCACTCCGGCGCGCCAATGCCCGTCCCCACATATTGCGGAAAGCGCGAGCGAAACGCCTCATCGCCCAACGAAAAATGTTCGAGCCCGACGGATGCTGTGCCGGCAGAGGAGTCAGCAGGAGTGCGGAAATGGCAGACTGACGTGACCACGCATCTACGCATCAAACAGGCATGAAACCGATCAAACGCAATTGACTTCCGTCGAGGCCGGGAATATGCTGATTGTCGTTTCCGGAAGTGATCCCCGAGGCGGCCAGTTCATCGACCTTCTACGCCGCTGGACGCCCTCAACAAAGAAATGAACCAGCAGGGTTGGCCAGGCGGGCGCCAGATTGGCGTGGGCTTCGCTTATCGGAGAAGTGCCGTCGGTGACCCGACGTTCCTGTCAACCACGAATCAACAGCCCTTCCGTCCAACAACCGGATCACTCCTGTGATACGCCGTTCCCTGAACGGAGTTCCCACCGGAGGGTCTTATTTGGATGATGGCCGCGGCGGCTACGCGCGGACACGCGGTTGCGATGAGCGCCATCGCGCTCCGGGTGGATCGGCGACTCGGAAACCGGTGCCACGCCCGAGGATACTGGAGGTTCCGCGTATCTTATCTGAACTGTATTGGGGCTAAATCATATCCGCGAAGGATTTTCGCAGTTTGTAGAACCAGGCGTGCCCCAGGATGAACACAATCGCGGAGAGTAGCCATAGCTTCCACAAAGGTCCGAAGGGCGGCGCGTGGTGTTCCAAAAGAATAGAGCGGTACCCGCGCACCAGAACATAAATCGGATTCCTGGTAAGAAACGCTGCCGTGGCGTGCATTTTCTCTTCGGTGTAGCAGATGGGCGTGAGGAAGAACCAGATGGTGAGCAGGAAGCCGATGATCTGCCCCAGGTCTTTGACAAAGGCGCCGAGTCCGGCCAGGAACCAGCTCACCCCGGCGGTGAACATGGTCTGCGGAACCAGCAGCACCGGCAGCCATAGCAACGTCAGCGGTATGCCGTGCCGCGACACCAGCAGAAAGCAGCAGAATAGAATCACTGCAAACAGTTCGCTCACCAGGCCCGATACCACCAGGTTGAACGGCAAAGTCTCCACCGCAAATACGAGTTTCCTGACGAAATTGCGATGCTCCAGCACCACGGTCGGAGCCCGTGCCGCGCCTTCGGAAAAGGCCAGCCAGGGGAGCATTCCGGCCAGTAAATACAGCGCGAAACCGAAGCGGCTGGGGTCGCCCGGAACTTCCTGGCCCAGCACCATCCCGAACACAAAGAAATAAGTAAGAATCAGCAGCAGCGGATTGATGACGGTCCAGAACGATCCGCCGAAGCTGCCGCGATACCGGCCCAGAATGTCGCGCCGCACCATGACGCGGATCAGGCTGCGATTGCGCCAGATGGTGCGGAAGGGGTACACCACCGCGCGTCCCACCGCCCGCAGTTCCCGGCGCCGCCGAAGATCCGCCGACGTGGTCTGCCGCGGTTGCCGCAGCGCGACCTGCCCGCCGCGGGTTTCCGCCTCCACCAGCAGGAACGGCCAGCCCTTTTCGTAATACCAGCAGACGCCTTCGCGCATGGGCGAGATCAGCACCTGGTACCGGCCATGCTCCTGGGGCACTTCGAAATCCACACTCAGCCGCGCCGATTCGCCGGGCCTCACATCCCGCTCCGGGGCGACGCGCGCGCCATCCACAATCAAAGTGCCGGTGTCGCCGTCGAACAGGTGATACCCGAGCCGGAAGCCTTCCGAGGGGCGCCACGTTTCGGCCGAGTCGTTGCGGATGCTGAACTCCGCCCGTACCTCGCGCGTGGCCGCGTCCAGCGTGACTCGCGGATCGAGGTACGCCGCGCTCATGAGTACAGCCACCCCGGATACCGTTCCTTCACCGGGCCCGTCTTGCGGCCCAAGGCATAGATGCCGTCGCCGCGCAGGTCCGTCTCCAGCCGGTACCGTTCCAGCAGGTGCCGCACCCAGCCGAACTCCGGATGCGGTTCCTCGCGAAACTCGCCGGTCTCCAGGCGCACCACTGCGAAGCCGCTATTCTCGAGCAATTTGTGAATCTCGCGCGGGGTGTACTCGCGATTGTGGCGCGCATCCACTTCCCCGGATTCCGCCGGCTTGATATAGGCGTGAAAGAATCCCGGATGGTATCCCAACAGAATGGCCGAAATTCCGCGCAGAGCGGCCACATTGGGCGTGGTCAGCACCAGGTGCCCGTCCGGCTTCAGAATGCGATTCACCTCGGCCATCAGGTGCATGGGGTCTTCGAAGAGGTGCTCGATCAGCTCGCAGCACAGCACCGTGGAGAAATGCTCCCCGGGATAAGGAAAGCAGTCTTTCTCCGCATCGAAATGGTCGATGGCGCACGCGAACGCTTCCCCATCGCGGGACGTTACGGTGCGATGGTCCGTTCGTCCCAACTTGCCGTAATAACAGCCGCGCACCTCGCCATATCCCAGGCGCGTGCGCAGCGCCGGAGTGATTTGCAGATACGCGCCCATCTCCAACACGCGATCGTCCGGTCCGCCCGGGGGAGTCATTTCCAGAGTCTTCGTCAGGCGTGTCTGGTGAGTCTCCAGATAGCCGCGCGATTCTTCATTCACGGCCCAGCCTTCCAGATAGCCGGCCGGAATCCCGACGTTTTCCCGCGGCTGCGGCGCCTTTGGCGGCTCCACGGACTGGGACACCCACTCGCGCCCTTCCACCACCGCGCTCAAGAAACCTGTGTACTGCCGCGCCACGGTTCCCCAGTTGCACACTTCGGCCACGTAGTCCCGCGCCCGCTTTCCCAGGGCCTGCGCAACATCCGGCCGCGATACCAACAGGTTCAGGTACTCGAAAATCAGGTCTTCCTCGCCCGTGCCCACCGGCACCTTCAGGCAGACATCGTCCGGAAACTCCGCAAAGGATCCGACGTCGGAGACCATCACCGCTTTGCCCAGTCCCAGCGACCGCAACAGCGTCCCCGAACTTTCCCCTACCGTGGGGAAGCGTAGATTGAGCACAATGTCGCAGGCGCCCAGATAGCCCACGAATTCCTGGATGGGCGCGTATCCCAGCACGCGAACATTCGCCGAAAGGCCCATGGAACGGATCGCCGCCTCGATGGGAAACTCAGGGTGCGCTTCGCCGACCAGAATCAGTTTGGCATGAGGCACCAGGCGCACCAGCCGCTGGAACGCCCGCAGTGACTCGGCGATGCGCTTGTAAGGCTTGAGAAATCCGAAGATGCCCACCAGCGGCGTGGCTTCATCCAGACCCAGTTTGTGGCGATAGCCGTTGCGGTCCGCTTCGGGAATCCACGCGCCATGCGGGATCACGGCGGCCGGGCCGGCGAAACCGGCGGCGCGCATTTCGGCTTCCATGAAGCGGCTGTGTACGATCACTCCCCGCGCGCTCTCCAGCAATCGGCGGGTCATGGCCACGCCTTGGTAATCGGGACCCACTTCCAGCCTGCGGACACGTTCGGCAAACTCGCGCGCCGCCGTGCCGCCGTTGTATTCGCACTCGCGAAGGTAGGCGTCCCAGTCGCCGCGCTTAATGGTCAAATCGGCCATCAGGTGGTGCAGGTTGGATTCGTGCATCACCACCACGCCGGGATGCCGCAGCGCCGTCTCATATACGAACGCATGGAATCCGTTGTTGCCCACGTGATAGAGCGCGATGTCAAATCGCGCCGGGTCGTACGGCTGACCGGAGGAAGAGAAGACCTCCAGATCTACCATCGGCCGTAAGGATTCGATGAGCGCTTCGGAGTAGTCGGCGATTCCGCTGCGCGCCGGCGGCAGCGGCGAGAAAAACGCCACGCGCATGTTCAGCGCACCAGGTCCAATGTGAAGGTCCCCACGCTGAGGGGAAGGAGGATCTGGAGCGGCGTGCGCGCGGGGTCGCGCGCATAGAACACTTCGAAATGGAAATCGGCCTTGGGCCCCTTCACGGTGACCACCAGGTGATCCGTGATGACCGCTTTCTTATTGACCATGATGTTCATGGGGCCGGTGTAATCCATTCTTACGTTGTACGCCGATCCGAAAAACACGGATTGAGGGGCTACCATCCGGCCTTGTCCCAACTCCACCCGGGCGTAGTACAGGAATGTCAGGGCATCGCGCGCACAACCGGGAATTTCGAAACTGCTCCTGCCCGGCACAGTACCGCCGTCCGGCACCAGCGTGGTGCGCTCGGCGGTGCCGGCCTTCTGGTCGAACACGGTCCGCTCGCGGGTCTTTTTGGCGCCATGGCTGAAGTCGCGCTCCAGCAGCGTGGAACAGAGGCTTTGGGTGGCCGTCGAGTGAATCGCGTCGCTGACGAAAAATCCGGGAACGCCGGCGTTGACGTTGGCTTCGAAATCCCAGCTATCGCCACTCTTGCGCGCGCCCAGGGTGGCTTCGCCCACGCTGAGGCCGCTTTGCCAGTTCATGCTGTATTTCAAGGATTCGCCCTGCCATGGGAAGCCGGTCTGCGGCCAGGCAGTTCCGCCGGCAGCCAGTGTAAATACGGTTATGGTTAAAAAGGGCCGAAAATAATTCATCGATGAACTATGGACGCCGAAGGAGAGCGCACGGGTACAGCCGCGGTCTGTTCCACGACTTCATGGAACACCTCCAGGGTGCGCTCCGCCGTCTTCTGCCAACTGAAGTGCGCGGCCCGCTGCAATCCCAGCCGCTCCATCCGCGTGCGCAGTTCCGCGTCCAGCAGCAGGTCCGCAAGGGCGCGCACGATTTCATCCGGCGCGTAGGGGTCGAACAGGAACGCGGCGCCGTCCACTACCTCGGGCAACGCCGAAGTATTGGAACAGATGACGGCGCGGCCGCAGGCCATCGCCTCCAGCGCGGGCAATCCGAAACCTTCGTAAAAAGATGGGAAAACGAACACGTCGCAGGCGTTGTAGAACTGGAGCAGGTCGCTATCGGACACGAATCCGAAGAACTGAATGCGCTCGCCGGCGCCGGACTCTTTCGCCGCTTCGCGCACACGATCCGCGAACCAGGTCTCTTTCCCCACCAAAACCAGATTTTGCTTGAGCTGCGGATAGGCCCGCACCAGCTTTGCGAACGCCTTGATCAGGCCGATTTGATTTTTGCGCGGCTGAAGATCGCCTACCGAAAGAACAAACGGAGCGCGGATGCGGAATCGTTCCCGCACCGTTGCCGTGGCCGCTTCCCGCGAAATGGGGCGGAATTCCGAAGCCGCGGCATTGGGCACGACGACGACCTTATCTTCTTCGAGATCGCCGTACACTTTCAAAATGGCATTGCGGGAAAATTCGCTGCCGGTTAGGATTTTGGCCGCCCGCTTGACGGTGCGCCGCACGGTCCACTGCAATTGCCAGGCACGATCGCGGGTGAAGTATTCGGGATGCTCCAGGAAACTCACATCGTGAACGCTGACTACCACCGGCACACGGCAGCCCACCGGCGCCGTGTATTGCACGTGGAGCAGATCCGGACGATCCTCGCGCACTTTCCGGGCGAGGTCGAAACCCAGCCGTACGAAGGGGTTGGCGGCGACCGTTCGTGTTTGCACCGATTCCGGCACGGAAGCGCGCGCCGAGTCACCGGAGAGATAGGCGACGAATTCGCAGCCCTGGTCCAAGGCAGCGAACGCGTTCAGAAGACTCCGAACGTATACCTCATTCCCCGTTAAATGGCGGCCGATGGCGTGAGCATCAACGGCAAAACGCATTGACCGTACCAGTATAGCGGAGCACAATGCCCCAGGGCTGTGTTAAAAATCCAGATTTTGCCAAGCTATTTCCCATGTAAACTCTTTTTCCATCAATAGCCTGCCAGCGTTACCCAGTCTGTCGCGCATTTCTCTGCACGCCAGCAACCGCGATACCGCCTCGGCGAACCCCGCGGGCTCGTCGGCTAGTAAAATCTGTTCTCCATCGCGCGCCGGGAGACCTTCGGCGCCCACCGAAGTCGAAACTACCGGCGTTCCGGCAGCCCAGGCTTCCAGAATTTTCAACCTGGTTCCGCTGCCGGCCAGAAGCGGCACCACCGCTACCTGGGCCCGCGCCAGTTCGCACACTGCATCTTTTACCTCGCCGGATACCTCAATTCGCGGATCGCCTTTTGTGAACGGCCGTACGGCTGCCGCGTTCTTCCCCACCAGACGCCACACCAGGAGCGGCCAGCGATCCCGCAATCGGGGCCAGATCTCCCGCCGGAAATATCGCACCGCCGCCCGGTTCGGATGGTATTCCATATTCCCTGAAAACACGATTGCCTGATCATTCTCCCGGTGCGGCAACGGCACCAGCGGGATGGCATTGGCATACACCGACACCCGTGCCGCCGGCGCGATGGCCCGCGCCAACTCCGCGTCCGTTGCCGATGTGGCCAGCACCGACGAAAAACGCGGCAACCACTCCCGCTCCAGTTTGAGCGATGCATCGCCAAACACCCGGTGCACCAATCCGGCCGGCGAGCGCTCGGATTGCGCGCAGCGCCGATGAAGCACTGACTCTATATTGTGCAGATTTAGAATCGTTCTCTCACAAACTTTCGAAATTAGGCCGCAGTAAGGCGCGCACCAGAAATGCTCGATGACTCCCAAACGGTAATGGCGTCCGTCCACCGCGTCCGCAATCTCCCGCTCGAAGCCGGAAAAGCGGTCGACCAGCGGCGGCACGGCGCGCGCCATGCGAACGGAGTTGCGCAGGGCCTTGGCGGCCAGGCTCCGGCGATTGGCGGGGAGATCGATCACGACAATGCGTTGCACCAGGCCCTCCGGCAGGGCCTGCCGCGGATCGGATTCGCCCGGCTGGCGGAACACAATCAGATCGACGGCGTACTTTCCCGCCAGGTATTGGAGCAGCGAAGCCGTCCGCAGAGCGCCGCCGCCCGCCAGGGGAAAGGGAGCTTCCGGGGCCAGCATGAGAGCAGTGGGGCCGGCTGCATGGCCTGTCCTGGCTTCAATCCCCAAAGCGTTTCCGCGCCTCCTGGTACACTTGATAGGTCATCCGCGCCGTGCGTTCCCAGGAAAACTCCCCAGCTCGCGCCAGCGAGTCCGCCCGCCGCGCCTGCACCAGATCTTCTCGCGTAGCCACCTGCCGCATCGCCTCAGCCAGTTCGCCCGCACCCTCGACATACAGAGGGGCATCGCCTCCCACTTCCTGAACCGCGTGGGAAGCGATGACGCAAGCTCCACACTGCATGGCCTCCAGCACGGGCAATCCGAAACCTTCGTAAAAAGACGGAAAAACGAAGGCCAGCGCACCGGAATAAAGCTCCGGCAGTTGCTGGTCCGGCACTTCTCCCAGCACCCGCAATCCCGGTTCCGGCGCCAGTTCTTCGAAATCGGCGCGCCGGCGGCCGGCCACCACCAGATCCACCTCGCAATCGTGCCGTACTTCACGCCACGCCTCAAGCAACGCGGGTAGATTCTTGCGAGGCTCCAGCGTGCCCACATACAGAAAGTATGGGGCGAGGCCTTTCTCCCGCGACGGCACGGGGCGGAACCACGAGGGCGCGGCATACGGCACTGCCACGACGCGGTCGGGACGCAGGCGAAAGCGTTCGATGGCCTGCCGCCGCACTCCCTCCCTGGGAGTGATGACCATGGTCGCCACGCCCAGTTCCAGCAGAACCGGTGTGCGCCGGCGCACCCGATCGGCCGCGTGATGCCACTTCTCGTCCATCCACGGGGAAAGGTCATGCAGGCTCAGAACACTGGGCCGGCGCGGAATGTAAGGTACAGCGAAGTCGGGACCATGGATGACGTCGGCGTGCAAGCGGTGCATCTCGCGAACGATTCCCCAGAGCCACCATCGCCGCTCCACGGCATTGCGCGGACCCCCGCCGCGCCGCAAATTGACAGGTGCGCCCTCCGGCAAACCAAAGGGCTGGTCGGAGATGAGGTAGAACTCGTCATCCGGGAAGCAGCGTGCCAGCGCCAGGCTTAACTCCCCGGTATACCGGGGCAGCCCGCCGCTCGAAATCGTCAGCGCCGTCGCTTCTATGGCTACGCGCATGACGGCGCCTTATTGGGTGTCCCGGTTCCCGTAGTTCTTCTCGTAATAGGTACGGTATTCTCCGCTTCGCACGCGCGCAACCCATGCCGGGTTGTTCCGGTACCACTCGACGGTCCGCGCCAAACCCTCCTCGAAATGAGTGACGGGCTGCCAGCCGGTTTCGCGCATTAGCTTTTCGCTGGAAAGGGCATACCGGCGGTCGTGCCCTGGACGATCCGTCACATAGCGGATCAGACTCTCCGCCTTGCCGGTGATGGCGAGCACCTTGCGCACCACGTCGAGATTCGGCAGCGAACGGTTCCCGCCGATGTTGTAGATTTCGCCGTCGCGCCCTTTCTCCAGGACCGCCAGAATGCCGCGGCAATGGTCGTCCACAAAGAGCCAATCGCGCACCTGCATCCCGTCGCCATAGACGGGCAGGGGACGGTCCTCCAGTGCGTTGGCGATCATCAGCGGAATCAGTTTTTCCGGAAACTGGTGGGGCCCGTAGTTATTGGACGCCCTGGTAATTACCACAGGCAGCTTGTAAGTCACAAAATAGGACCGTGCCAGCAGGTCCGATGCCGCTTTGGAAGCCGAATACGGGCTGCTGGCATTGAGCGGGTAGGCTTCGGTGGCTTCCAGCGGCGCTTCCAAGCTGCCGTAAACTTCGTCGGTGGAGACATGCACAAAGCGCGGCGTCGCCAGCCTCCGGGCGCTCTCGAGCAGGGTAAACGTGCCGTGAATATTCGTCTGGATCACCGGTTCGGGCGACAGAATGCTGCGGTCCACGTGCGATTCGGCCGCGAAATGGACGATGGCATCCGGCTTTTCTTCCGCCAGGATGGAGTCCACCAGCCGCTGGTCGCAAATATCGCCGTGCACGAAGCGATACCGATCGTTGTCCTGCACCTCGGTCAGATTCTCCAGATTGCCGGCGTAGGTCAATTTGTCGAAATTGATGACGCGCAGATCTTTCCGGGCGATCGCCATGCGAACGAACGCCGAGCCGATAAATCCGGCGCCACCGGTCACAAGTAGTTTCATGTCAGGAGTTGTTTTCCCCGCAAAAATGCGAAGAAAGAATTACTTCCACTGCGTTTCCCAGTCGTAATTGATCGATGGCTGATTATATGGGATTCGGCCTTCGTCCTGGGGGTTGTAAAAGCAGTCGGTCATGTAGACCAGGAGCGAATCTTCCTTACCGACTACTTTGTAACCGTGCCCCACTCCGGGCGGAATCAGCAACTGCCAGGGCCGCAACGGCCCCACGTACATGGTGTTTTTTCTTCCGAACGTAGGCGACCCGATCCGCAGATCCACCAGCGCCACCTGCATCAGGCCCTTCACGGGAGTCCAGCAATCGGTCTGGTGCATGTGAAAATGGAATGCCTTCACGGTCCCCGGATAATTCAGGGCGGCCGATACCTGCGACGTTTCCGGTGGAAAATGCGCCGCTAGCCCGTGGCCGATGCGCTGCACTTCCAGAAAATATCCGCGGTCGTCGGGAAACACCGAGAGCGGCTGCAGGCGCACACCCGCGATCAGATCCGGCGAATCCACTTTCCCAATCAGCGAGCCGATTCCCTTCTCGCAAACCGGCAGCGCCAGTTCCAGATCGCCGAAGGATTTGAGCCGTTCCCCAGCCTCCGTCACACCTGCACCGCCCGTTCCACCGCATCCTGCCCGGACTCTTTTCGCAGCACCGATTGCGCTACCAGATTGGTGGCGCGCAACAGCGAATCGAACGTGCCGGCATCCGTCCACCAGCCGTCCAGGAATGAGAATGTCATGTTGCCCTCCGCGATATAGGCGTTGTTGACGTCGGTGATTTCCAGTTCACCGCGGCCGGAGGGCACCAGCGTCTTGATCTTTTCGAATACCGTGGCGTCATACATGTAAATGCCTGTCACCGCGTAGTTCGATTTCGGATTTCGCGGCTTCTCTTCGATTCCCAGAATCCTGCCGCCTTCCACTTCCGCCACGCCGAACCGCTCGGCATCCTGCACCTCTTTCAGGAGAATGTGCGCACCCGCAGCCTGGCTGCGAAACTGGTCCGCCGCCGCGCGGATGCTGCCCTGGATGATGTTATCCCCCAGCACCACGCAGATCTGTTGCCCGTCGGCGAAATGCTCGGCCAGCGCCAGCGCATCGGCAATGCCACCTTCGCCTTCCTGGTAGGTGTAGTTGATGTGCTTCAGGCCGAATTCCTTGCCGTTGGCCAGCAACCGCAGGAAATCGCCCGAATTGCGCCCGCCGGTAACGATCATGATGTCCTGAATGTCCGCATCGACCAGGGTCTGGATGGGGTAATAAATCATCGGCCGGTCGTAGATCGGCAGCAGATGTTTATTGGTGATTTTAGTCAGCGGAAACAGCCTGCTGCCGGTTCCGCCCGCGAGCACAATGCCTTTCATAAGCTCTCATGATATCAACCCTGTTAGAATAACCGCCATGCCCTTGTACGATTGGAATCAATTGGCAGAAGAGCAGATGAATCCGCTGGTCAGCCGCAAGGTGATCCACACCGAAAATATGACCATCGCCCGCCTCCACCTGCAGCAGCACGCGGCCGTAGCCGCGCACAGTCATATGAACGAGCAGGTCACGACCATCGAACGCGGCGCCCTGAAATTCTTCATCGACGGCAGCGAAAAAATCGTCCGCGCCGGAGAAAGCCTCACCATTCCGCCGCACGTGCCGCATGGAGTGGAAGCGCTGGAAGACACCGTGGCGGTGGATGTCTTCGCCCCGCGCCGGGACGACTGGATTCGCGGCGACGACGCCTACCTGCGCAAGTAGCGCTTACTGATCGGGCCACGGCGTCAGCTTCAGCGCGAGCGGCGTGGTCTGCCCGGCTTCCACCGCAACCCCGGCCGCATGTTCGATGATTTTCGCGATAAGTGCCGGATCGACCACCGCCCCGTAATAGAGTTCCAGATCGTTCATCCGGTCGAACGCCGCCGCGTAGTAACCACCCGGGCGCAGATCGCCGATATCGAAACGACCCGCGGCGTTGCACCGGCCCCAGCGAATCATCTCGCTGTTCTGCAACGCCAGTTCCATCGGCACCAGCACCACCATCCCCCGGCCGCAATCCTCTACCGGCCCCTGCACTCTACCCCCGTTTGTCCGGTAGACCACGCGCAGGCGCAGCGAGCCATCGGTCACGTCCACCGTTTGTCCCAGGACGTCGCGGCCGCCGTATTGCACCGTGTCCAGATACGAGCCTGGCAGCGGCTCCTCCAGCAGAATCTGATATTTTCCGGGCAGTACGTCGTCTATCTCCAGGGCGCCACTCTGATCGTGAATACCCATCAGCCTGGTCTGCCAGCCCGGAATCAGCCCTACCCAGGTATGGCGGGTGGACGCGATTCGCGCGTCCGGACGCTCTACCGTTCCTCTGACCGTGAACGGCACGGTCACGCGAATTTTCACATTCTCCCAATCGCCCTGGGAGACCGTGCCAGTGACCACCCCGCTTAGCGACCGGCCGCCTTTCTTCCCGCTGGCCATCAGGAACCACTCGCCCGGCCGCACCCTGGCGAAGTCGAAGGCGCCGTCATCCGCCGACGTGGCGTGTCCCTCAGGCTCTTCGAATATGGCGTGCGACCGGGCGTCCAGACTGTCCGGGGAAACCAGCTTGATGGTGGCCCCGGCAACCGGATTGCCGCCGTCATCCACCACCCGTCCGCGCACATGAAACACCGGTACGGCGCGCAGGACGATCTCGCAGTCGTCCCGTTCCTGCCCGGCGCGGATCACCAGCCGCTCTGCCCGAAACTGTTCGGTCACGCCGGGATAATACGTGGGCGCCCAGATTTCCGGTTCGTCCTCCTTCGATTTCGGCGGCGGGAGTTTGGGAGGCGGTATGGCGCGGATCATGAAGGCGGCGGGAAGCAATTGGCCAAGCTCAAAAGCGCCGTCCTTCCCGGTCTTCGCTTCCGGTCTTCCGCCACCGCCCGGATGGACCAACTGCACCGCGGCATCGGGAATTGGATGCCCCTCCGAATCCACCACCCGCCCGCGCAGCCTGGGAACCGGTACCAGTGTCAATTGGAGGCGCACCGGTCCGTCGGCCGCAGTCACGCGAAACGGGGCGGGGGGCGGCATCAGGCTGATATCTCCCGGCACGAAACCAGGCTTCCCGAAGTTGGCGCGATACTCACCGTCCGGAACGCCTTCGACATGGAAGGCGCCCGCGGCGTCGGTGGTCCCGGTGTAATTGGGGCCGTTTTGGGAAGCAACGCTTTGCACCATGACTTCCACGCCCTCGATTCCGCCGTGCGTGACGCGGTTGGTGACCGTGCCTTCCACCACGCCGGTTGCCTGGCCGAAGAGGATTGCAGGCACAGCGGCCAAGACGAGGATCCGCATCACTCCTCCGGCCAGGGCATCAACTGCAACGTCACGGCGGTGGATTGGCCGGCTTCTACGCGCACGCTTTCGGCGCTCCGGGCAATCCGGCTGTCCGAGACAATTTGCGGATCGAACAGTATCTCATCCAACGCCTGCTCCAGGGACTCGAGCTCCGGCGCCGCCAGCGCGGCCGCGAAGTAATCGCCCGGCCGGAGAGTGCCCATTTCGAATCGCCCTCCCGGGTCACATCTGGCGGTCCGGACGAAGCTGGCGGTTTGCAGAGACGCATCTTTCGGGAACAGCAATACCGCGGCACAATGTTCCACCGCTCCCAGCACCCTCCCGCCGTTCGTCTTGTACACCACTCGAACCGGCAGCGAAGCGTCCATCAGATAAACCGACTGGCCCAGCACTTCCTGCCCGCCGAACCGGATCGAATCCAAATAGAAGCGATCTTGTGGACCGACCGTAGTAATCCGATACCGTCCCGGACGAAGATCGCGGAGTTCAAACCGGCCCTCCACATCGGCCGTTCCCGAGGCACCGGGGAGTGCCTCTGACGGGTCGAGCGCAGACACCAGCACCACGCTCCGCGCCTTGGCGCCGGCCGGCGTTTCCACGATTCCCCTTACGGAAAACGGAGCGTCCAGCCTGATTTTGACGCCTTCCCAATCGCCGCGTGACACCCGGCCGGTGGCAGCGCCGCCCAGGGATTGATTGGCTCTCTGCCACTCGGCAGCCAGCAGCCATTCGCCCGGACGCACCGCCGATAGCTCAAACGCGCCGCCGGCCTGCGTGGTGGTTTGCCGGTCCGTTTGCCCGAGCGAGAGCAGGACGGGCGCGGCGCCGTCTGTCTCCGCCAATTTCACCGTCGCACCTTCGACCGGCTTGCCGGCTTCATCCACAACCGTTCCCCGTATGTGAAACTCGGGCACGGCGCGCAGCCGGATTTCGTATCCGTCCAGGTCTTCCTCGCCGCGCCATACGATCCGTGACGCCTGCGACAGTTCGGTGCCATCCGGATAGGGTGTGGATCTCATACTGGACATTGACATTCAAGGCCCGCGGACACGGTGAAA